>JAZGBK010000099.1:0-7107 GCA_036476365.1 Dehalococcoidia bacterium | reverse complement strand
CGGTGGCGGTGGTGTGGGTGGTGGCGGGGTAGGCGGTGGCGGAGTGGGTGGTGGCGGAGTGGGCGGAGGAGGGGTAGGTGGCGGTGGGGGAGGTGGCGGTGGGGCGGGCGGCGGCGCTGTTCTCTTGACCGTCAGGTTGAAGCTGTAGTTTAGGCTCCCGGCTACAAAAGTGTCAACCTGGTCGGCCTTCAAGCTGCCCCAGTAGAACTCTATGGTGGCGCCGGGGGTGATATTCCCCTGGACCATGAGCCAGCTATTGGGGGGGTCGCTGTACCTGCCGACAATAGTGGTTACAACCTGGCCTTTGACCTCTCCCCCCACCTTGGCATATACAATAGTGCCTACCGGCACATCAGATAGGTCGCTCAGGTCGTCCTTCTCGTAGACCTTGATGGTGCCTTCGTAGAAGGCGGGGACTTCAGGGGACTGAGCACTGGCCACCGGCGCCAGCATGAGCAGCAGCGCCGGAGCCAGCAAAAAGGCCAGTGCCTTTCTCACCCGGCCCCCCCTAACAGGCCGGTTCATACAGTCTGGTGCGCCACCCCATGTGCCCGGGCATTCAGAAGCCCAGTATTGTCTGGCGGGCCGTTGCCAGCCACTGCTTGGAGAGCGGGGTGCTGGTGAAGCCGGCCAGAGTATCTGCGTTCTCCATGTACACCCAGTAAGCACCGAAGGGCACCACCCAGCCGAAGTAGTTGTCAGGGGTGATGGGGTCGGCCAGGATGCTTCCCGAGCTCAGGGTGGTGTAGCCCCAGGCGGGCTGACCCATGAGCCAGGGATAGGATGTGCTCAGGCTGTAGGTGCCGTACTTGTAGGTGCTGGTGTAGCCGGCATCCTGGCCCACGCTCAGCACCATGGTGTATCCCGTAGCCCCGGAGGAGGTCGTCAGGAGCGAGATGAAGTTATCGTCCGCCTTCATCAGGCCCCGCATCTTGGCGCCGGTGCCGGTCTTGGGATAGTACAGGCTGAAGTTCTTTATAAAGTCGGGGGCGCTGCCCACCAGGTTCCAGCCAGCGGATAGGCTGCGGGTGGGCGGGGCGGTGTAGGAGCGGTTGAGTATGGCCCCTATCTGCGTATCGGCGGTGGCATGGATGAAGAACCCCTCCAGGGGCGACAGGCTATAGGCATCGGTCAACAGCACCCATGCCGTGGTGGCGGCATCCCAGCGGATGGCCACATCGTAGCTCACGCCGGGCCCGTACTGCCTCACCGTGCCCCACAGGGCATTAGACAGAGCAAAGGGGAACGAGCCGGCGTTCCACCCCTGCCTCAGGGGCACCTGGGCATCCACCACGGTAAGGCTGACAGAGCCCGTAGCGGTGCCACCGTTGGAGGCCGACACGGACACCGTCTTAGCGCCCAGGCGCAGGTCCTCCAGCACCAGGTTCAGCGCCGGACCGCTGCCTATGAAGCCACCTATCACCTGGAACAGGTTATCCAGCTCAAAGGCGTACTTCCAGATACTGCCGGTGCCATCCCAGACCATGGAGGTGGTCTCCAGGCCGGTGAGGTAGCTGTTCCAGGATGTGGTCTTGTCAGACGGGATGCGGCTGGCCATATCGGAGGGGAGCAGGGCCAAGAAGAAGGCTTTCAGGTCAATAGTCACCGTGTTCCCAGATGTGGGACCGTCCACCACGAAGGTGGTCCACCCGGGGCCCAGGGGGCTATCCGGAGTGCCCCCAGCAGGGCCGATGTCGCCGAAGAGGGATACCATGGAAGGCACCGCTACAGAAGCACTAATGGTGGGCGCAGCCAGCACGGGGGCGGGGAACATGAAAGACAGGGCCATCACCACCACAAGGGTCAGAATGAGGAACTTAGTCTTCCATCTCGGTTTCATGGCCTGTACCTCCTGTAGGCGCTTCCCCTGGCTGACTCCCTTTCCGCCACTCCATGTCTCACCGCCCTATCCAAGCCGATGCCTTTACAGCCGCGGTCTAAGGTGCCCATCACAGGACGGATGCTACTCGGATAACTACGGTGGCCGCCAGGGCAAAGAGCAAGGGCACAACAGCAGTGTTGGCGATGCGCGATAGGCGGTGCAGCACCAGGTTGCCCCCGCTGGATGTCACTTCCTTAAAGCTGAGGAAAACGACAAGGGTCAGCATCGCCATGAGGCCAAAGACAGCTACCTCCCCACCGCTTACCCCCACTGCTGAAGTGGTGGTCGTAGTTATGGTAGAGACGCTCGTGGTTACCGTAGATACCATTGTCGCCTCCTCTTGCAGCCTACTGTAGAGTAACTTGCGCAGCTTGTCAATACCCCTTTTACCCGTTTTGGTCACATTCTGGTGACATTCTTGACGATAAATGGCGACACTGTTAGCCTTATACTGGAATGGAAGGCCCGGTACTGCGGCGGTTAGCCCTGTCCCTCATGGTTGCGGCCATAGGCACGCTGGCCGGTCCCTGGCACCTCGCCTTTGCTCAGGAGGAGCCAGGCTTCACCCAGCTTGTACGTGTTGATTACCTGGAGCGCACGGTAAGCCGGGAGCAGGTCTCCCCGGGTGAGCAGTTCTACGCCACGGTGAAGACCCAGGTGACCCTGGCCCGCAAGTTCAACATACCCTGGGAGGTCACGGGTGAATACCAGGCCTTTGGCATCCACCAGGATAGCGGTCTGGAGGTGGTGCTGGGCCAGGGGACGAGCCAGGCGGGGCCTTTTGGGGAGCTGCAAGCGGGGGACAGCCTCAGCTTTGAGGAGAAGATTACCCTCACCTTCCCGGTGGAAGCCCCTCCAGGCAAATACACTCTCTATGTGAGACCGGTGAAGGTGAGCCCGTGGTACTTCTGGCTGGCGGTGGAGGCACTGTCGCCGGGCAGGGCCCGGTTGGGTGAGGTGGCACTGGTGCCAACACCAACACCAACACCAACACCGACACCGACACCAACGCCTATACCCACCCACACTCCCACCGTCACCCCGACCGCCCCACCCCCGCCGGCCGGCGGGGCACCCTGGCGGTCCATCGGCCTGGCGCTACTGGTGGCCCTGCTGGCAGGGGGGGCCGTGGCCCTGTGGCGCCGGGTATCTTGACAACCCCCACCACCCCGGCCACTATGGGGGAGACCGGGCACCCCCATCACTTATGGCCCAGCACTTATAGATAGAAGGAGGCAGCATGAGCGACGACAACATACTGGATGTGGGACGCGGGATGGGAGAGAGGATATGGGGGAAAGAGCGCTTTGCCCGCATGGAGCAATCGGGCAAGGAGATGCATCCCGCCTTCTGGGACCTGGCCCTGAGCGCCTGGTCCCTGTTCGCTCGGGAGGAGCTGGAGCCCCGCATCCGCAGCCTGTGTCTGGTGGCCGCCCTTACCGTTCTGGGCCGCACCGGGGAGCTGCGTATCCACACCTTCGGTGCCCTGAGCAACGGGGCCACCCCCCAGGAGATCCAGGAGGCCATCGTCCAGACCGCCCCCTACGGGGGGCTGCCCACCGCCCGGGAGGCCCTCCTCACCGCCAAGAAGTGCTTTGAGGACTACAAGTCGACCCGCTGACGGTTGACTCCGGCCCCGCACAGGGGCTAAATTGGGTGGGATACAAAGAGGGGGAGGTGGAAGGGTCCCCGCCTGCCCCAGATAAGGGGTAGTCATGCTCTCCATCAGGCCACGAGAGGTATCGGCACAGGTGCTCATCATCGGTGGAGGTGGGGCAGGGCTGCGCGCCGCCATAGCCGCCCGCCAGGCCGGTGCCGGGGTGCTGCTGGCCTCCAAGTCCCGCCCCGGCTACGGCAACAACACCGCCATCGCCGGTGGGGCCTTTGCCGCCGCCTCCGGCTGGCGTGACCCCCGGGACAACCCCCAGGCCCACCTACGGGACACCGTTATCGGCGGCCGCTTCATCAACGACCAGGCCCTGGTAGCCGCCGTGGCCCAGGGCGGGGAGCGGCAGGTCCGCGACTTTGAGAGCTTCGGCGTGAGCTTTCTCAAGGAGGGGGGCAGAATACACATCGCCCACACCCCGGGCCACTCCTACGCCCGCCATGTGCACGGAGAGAACCGGATCGGCACCGACTTCTCCCTGCCACTGCGTGCCCAGGCGGAGAAGGACGGTGCCAGGCTCCTGGAGGGAGTGCTGGTCACCCGGCTCCTGCAGCGGGAGGGCCGGGTGGTGGGTGCCCTGGCCCTGGACCGGGAGGGGGAGCCGGTGGTGCTGACGGCGGCGGTTACCGTGCTGGCGTGCGGCGGGCTGGGACAGCTCTTCCGCCACACCAACAACGCCGCCGGCACCACGGCGGACGGCTACGCCCTGGCCTACCAGGCCGGTCTCCCCCTGCGGGATATGGAGTTCGTGCAGTTCTATCCCACCGCCCTGGGGGAATGGGGCAGCCGCACCCTCATCTACGAGGCTTTCGTGTTCAACGGCGGAGCCGTCATCCGCAACCGCCACGGTGAGGACATCCGGGAGCGCCACGGCCTGCAGGACCCCATGCTGTTCACCCGGGACCGCCTCGCCCGTGCCCTAATGACCGAAATCATGGAGGGCCGGGCCACCGATGGCAAGCTGACACTGGACCTGACCCCGGTGCCCCCGGAGGCCATGACCAAGCTTGCCGGCATGCTCCCCAGCGAAGAGAGAGAGCGCCGCTCCTTCCCGGTGGCCCCCACCACCCACTTCGCCATGGGCGGCGTGGAGATTGACCCCTCCTGTCACACCGCCCTGGAGGGGCTGCTGGCCTGCGGGGAGGTGTGCGGCGGGGTACACGGTGCCAACCGCCTGGGGGGCAACGCCCTCACCGAGTGCTTCGTCTTCGGCACCGTAGCCGGGGAGGAGGCCGCCCACCTGGCCACCCGGACCCAGCCCTTAGCCGCCGGGGAGGCCGATGTGCTCCGGGAGGTGGACCGGCTGAAACACGCCGCCTCCGGCCGTGAGGGGCAGTGCCGGGAGCTGCGCCTGGCCCTGAAGCAGGTCATGTGGGAGAAGGCCGGTATCATCCGTGACGAGGCCGGGCTCCGGGGGGCGCTGACCGAAATCGCCTCCCTTCGGGAAGCCCAGGACGGGGCGGGGGCCGCCGACCCCCGGGAGCTGGTGAAGCTCCTGGAGTTGGACTACATGCTGACCACCGCCGAGGCGGTGTGCCGGGCCGCCCTGATGCGCACCGAAAGCCGGGGCGCTCACTACCGCAGCGACCATCCCCAGGAGGACAACCGGGAGTGGCTCCAGAACATCTTTGTCCGCCGCCACCAGGAGCAGATGGAGCTCAGCACCCGGCCTGTGGCTTTTACCGAGGTATCACCGGAAGAAGGAGGCTAATTGAAGAACCGCTTATGTGACCTCTTTGGCATCAGGTTCCCCATCGTCCAGGCCCCCATGGCATACATCACCTGGGCCGACCTGGCCGCCGCCGTGAGCAACGCCGGTGGCCTGGGCACCATGGGGCCTAACCCCGGCCCCGGCTTCCAGGAGCAGGTGCCGGATGTGGAGCAGGCGGGAGAGCTGCTCCGCCAGGAGATAAGGCGGCTGCGGGACATGACCCCCAACCCCTTCGCCGTCAACTTCACCATCGGCCGGGGCAAGCAGATACCCTTTAGCGACCGCTTCGTGGAGGTGGGGTGCGAGGAGAGGGTGCCGGTGGCCATCGTTTCCATGGGCTCCTCGGCGGTGTACACCGAGAAGCTCAAGGCGGCGGGGTGCAAGGTGCTCCACGCCGTGGGCTCGGTGAAGCACGCCGTCAGGGCACAGGACGATGGCGTGGATGCCATGGTCTGCGAAGGATATGAGGGGGGAGGCCACCTGGGCGGGGAGGAGCTCACCACCCTGGTCATGGTGCCCCAGATAGCCGATGCCGTGGACATCCCGCTGGTGGCGGGGGGCGGCATCGCCGATGCCCGGGGGCTGGTGGCCGCCCTGGCTTTGGGCGCCGACGGCGTCTATATGGGCACCCGCTTTATGGCCGCCAGGGAATGCCCTGTTCATCCCAATGTGAAGCAGGCGGTGGTGGACGCCACCGATACCAGCACCGTGGCCTTTGGCCGCAGCGTGATGCTCTCCCGCAGCCTCAAGAACAAGTACACCGAGGGGCACATGGCCCTGGAGACCAAGGGGGCCAGCTTTGAGGAGATGCGGGACTACGAGCGCTCGGGCACCACGGAGCTCAAGGGCCGCCGCCGCACCGCCGCCGCCAATGTGGACGGCAACCTGGAATGGGGCTCAGTGGGCATGGGGGCCATCGCCGGGCTCATCAAGGAGATAGCCAGCGCCGCCGACATAGTCCAGGGCCTGGCGCAAGGCTCCCCCCAGGTGCTTAAACGCCTCCAGGAGATGCTCCCCTCTCAATAGATGAAACTCATAGATAGTCACGCCCACCTGGACCTGGTAGCCGACCTCCCCGGGGCACTGGAGCAGGCCCGGCAGGCGGGGGTGGTGGGCATCGTGGCCCAGGGCCGGGATCGTCGCTCCGGGGAACACGCCCTGGGGCTGGCGTCCCGCTATCCCGGTTTCGTCTTCCCCGCCCTGGGCATGCACCCTTACCGGCTGGCCTCCTCCAGCCTGGTCTCCCGGCTGGAGGCGGAGCTTTGCTTTGTGGAGGAGAACCTGCACCGGGCGGTGGCCCTGGGCGAGGTAGGGCTGGACTACTTCTATCACGATGGGGACGAACGGCGGGAGCTACAGCAGCAGGTCTTCCGTCGCCTGTGCCGCCGGGCCGCCCGCCTGGACAAACCGGTGCTGGTCCACTGTTGGGAGGCATGGGAAGACTGCCTGGAGATAATGCAAGGGGAGGGGGTAGAGCGGGCCAGCTTTCACTGGTTCAGCGGCACCCCACAGGTGCTACAGGAGGTACTGGGGAGGGGCTACCTCGTCTCAGCCAACCCGGCCCTGGCCACCGAGGAACTCCCCCGCCAGGCGGCTGTCCAGTCCCCCCTGTCCCGCCTACTGCTGGAGACCGACGCCCCGGCGGAGTACGATTCCTGGGGCACCAGCCAGCCCGCCGATGTGTCCCGTGTCGCCGGTCTGGCGGCTATGCTCCGCGGCCAGGAGACAACTCAAATAGCCCGGGCCACCACTGCCAACGCCGTATCCTTCCTGGGTATCAGCCCACCGGGCCCTCTGCCTTGAGCCTCCCCTCAGAGAGGAGCTCCAGCAGGACATGGTGGTTGCGCC
>JAZGBK010000098.1:0-2614 GCA_036476365.1 Dehalococcoidia bacterium | reverse complement strand
ACCATGAATATAGGTATTCTAAGCAGAGGTAAGCCCGGTGTCAAACTGCGCCGGGCTTGAGTTAAGCCCCCGTTTCTGGTATGAAATGGGGTAACACGAGTCAGGGAGGTAACTGCTATGCCCACGGCCAGCGTCAACGGGGTGGGGCTGCACTACGAGGTATTCGGCGCCGGCAGGGACATCGTCCTGTGTCACGGCTACTCCGGCAGCCACCAGGACTGGGCGCACCCTATATCGGATTTGATGTCCGACTACCGGGTGCTGGTGATGGACCACCGGGGACACGGCGGCTCCCGGGCCCCCTCCTCCGCCGACGCCTACTCCGTCAATACCTTTGCCGAGGACGTGCGGTCGGTGATGGCCCTGGCCGGGGCGCAGGGGTGCTGCCTGGGGGGGCACTCTATGGGGGGCTTCACCGCCCTGGAGCTGACGCTGAATCACCCGGAGCTGGTGGCCGCCCTGGTGCTGGTGGATACCTCCAGCGGCGAGATGGATATGCCTCAGGAACATAGGGAAGCCCGCCTCAAGGCCCTCGAGGTGGCCCGCACCCAGGGGATGGGGGCCGCCTACGACTATGTGGCCGCCAACAGCCCCATGGTTAGAGAGCACCTCCAGAAGCACCCCCGGATGCGGGAAATATCCCGGCAGCGTACCGTGGAGACCTCGGTGGATGGCTATATCCACGCCTGGGACGCCATCCGTAACTGGACCCCGGTCACCCCCCGCCTCTCGGAGATAAAGGTGCCCACCCTAATCGTAGTGGGAGAGGAGGATGCCTCCTTCCTGCGCCCGGCCCAGGTGCTCAAGGAGGGCATCCCCAACTCCCGGGTGGCGGTGATACCCGGCTCGGGGCACACCCCCCACTTGGAGCAGCCAGAGGCCTTCAACCGGGTGCTGCGGGGCTTCCTGGGACAGCACTTCCCCGCCTGAACGGGCTGTAGTACAATGGCGAGCATGAGCCGCCGTGCCGCGGGGAGGGCCACACCCACCTTCCTCCGCCTCTCCCCCACCAGCGTGGCCATCTTCCGCCAGTGTCGCTACCAGTATAAGCTCCGCTACATAGACAAGCTCCGGGACCAGTACGCCACGGCCAAGCCCTACCTCACTATGGCCAACCATGTCCACGCCACCCTCCGGGACTTCCTGACTAAAGTGCCTCCCCAACACAGGACTTTTGATACCCTGGAGGCCCTACTCCGGGACCACTGGCGGCACTCCCGGGTGGGCTTCAGGGGCGAGGCCGACGAGCAGCGCTGGGCACACAAGGCCCTGACCCAGCTAAAAGCCTTCATGGAGAGATGGGATGTCATGGTGAAGCCCCTGATGGTGGAAAGGGGGATGGAGGCCCGGCTGAGCCCCGGCCTTATCCTCTACGCCCGGGTGGACCGGGTGGACAGGGAGGCCGATGGCTCCCTGCACATCGTGGACTACAAGACAGGTGTCAAGCCGGAGCAGAGCGACTGGACCCAGCTCCACCTCCAGGCCCTGGTCCTCTCCCGCCGGCTGCCGGAGCCGGTAAGCCAGGCTTCCTTCCTCTACCTGGGCCCCTCGGCCATGGATACCACCGGCATCTCCCAGGAGGTGCTGGCTGGTGCCCTGTGGGAGTTCCTCAGCACCGCCCGCAAGGTGCAGCAGGAGCGCAAATACAGGGCCACCCCCGGGGCCTGGTGTGCCTACTGCGATTTCACCCCCCTATGCACCGCCAGGGGCCGGGTGGAGATGCCCTCCGCCCCCGAGGGCCAGTTGGAGCTGTGGGGCGACGCCCCCGAGGACCTGGACGAGGCCTGACGGCTAAAGGCTCGTGGTGGAGCCGGGGTTACAAAGCGATGGCTGCCTGTATATAGTTATGTTTCCTTAGTGAGCAACCCGTATAGCTCCGGCCTTCTGTCCCGAAATAGTGGGATGAACCGGCGCAGTCTGTTGTTCTCTTCCAGGTCAATGGTCTCGCTCAGCAGGGCTGGCTCAGTTGACGCAGCTTCAGCCACCACTGAGCCCGAAGGATGGATGATGCAGCTCCGGCCATAGAACTGCGTGGTAATGCCACCGCAGGTCTCATGCCCCCCCATGTTGGCAGTGACGACCCACAGCTCGTTTTGCAGGGCCATGGTCTGCAGCTCGGTGACAAACATCTGCTCCGAGGCTGCACCCCGTTCGGGGAATAGCGCCGGGCAATCACTGGGAATGAACACTATTTCAGCGCCCTGGAGGGCCAGGCTCCTCCAGGCCTCGGGAATGCGCCTATCGTAGCAAATCAGCACGCCAATGATTGCCTTGGGGGTTTGGAAGACGGGAAACCCAGGCCCACCGCTGAAATAGTAGGCCTCGTCGATTCTCAGTTTGCCTTCCGGTTTGACTACCTCAATACGGGGTATGTGGACCTTGGCGAAGCGGTTCACCCGGCTTCCATCGGGCAGCACTCCCTGGATAATGTTGCCATCCGGGCCTATAACTACCGCACTGTTGTAGTACATCCCCTCAAGAGGCCCTTTCTCAAAGAGGGGAAACACGATACAGCACTGATGTTCCCTGGCCTTCTGGGCTACCGCCTGGGTGGATGGGCCCGGGATGGGCTCGGCCCAATCAAAGTACTTGGAGTCTTGAATAGAGCAAAAAT
>JAZGBK010000097.1:0-4515 GCA_036476365.1 Dehalococcoidia bacterium | reverse complement strand
GGGCACACAGCGCTTGTTGGAATATGGCCCTTGGCCTGTTGGGAAAAATTGAATCTATCAACGCTGCCAATCGGCAACTTTTGGACAGTTTCACAGTGAAGAAATCAGGCGGGTGAAGAGTGGTTTGTGGGTGACAGTAGCACAGAAGGTGGTCGTCAAGCGGCAAGAGACCACCGAGAATCAGTTGATTCAACAGAACGATGGAGTGTTGAACTCCAGCCACCGAGCCAGGCTCCCAATTGGGGAAGACCTTCTCCCAACAGAAGAGAGCTTGTCTGTCCCTACATAGCCAGGCAACTTACAGTACGGTTGACTCCTGGGATGGGGTGGACCTTGGTGGTCACAAGGTCCCCAATGGCGTTGAGGTCCTTACCTTCCACTGTCAGGATGACATCGTAGGGCCCGGTCACCTCATCCACCGACTTGACCCCCTCCACTCGTTTCAACGCACCGACCACATCTCTGACCTTGCCCACCGAGCATTCAATCAGGATGTAAGCTTTGGTCGCCATCACCCTCCTTCTTAGCGTGTTCGTCTATCGAGGATTGGCTCACTGCTCAGCCTACCTGCCATCGTCGCTCTTTGTAGTTGGCCGTGGCGGGTCCGGAGTAGCTTGCCGACCTTCAAGCCCAAGGCCCCCAATAGCAGCAAAGTAGTGCCTGGTCCACTGGTTGGCCGTTTTACGGTTGGCGCAGAACACCAGCCTCAGCCCGGGATGGAGGGCATAGAGTTCGGCAATGGCCCGGGAGCAAAAGGCAGTATTGTAGTGGTGCACCTTCCTGGGATTCAGAAAGTCCGCGTACGGGGCCTCCACCACCAGAGCGTGGTATCGGTGGTTAGCCAATTCGGCCACCTGTTGGTGGAGCACTTGCATGGCACCGAAGTCGGCCAGCAGGTTGTCGAAGGTCTTGCGTTCTACTACCGCCACCACCTGGTCGCCATCCATGAGGGCGTAGTCCCCCACAGGTAACGGCCCCTTTTCCACCGTGGCCTGGGGAAATCGCCACGGATAGCGCTCCTGGCTGTCTACCCGGATACAAAGGCCCTGGGTGCCGCGGGGCAACACAGGCCGAGCCAGCGGCCGATGCTGGCGCATGGACTGCTGGGTGACCCAGAATATCTGCTCGTATGACTCACCAGGGCGGCTCTTATAGTCTTTGGTCAGAAACAGGAAGTCACACCGCTTGTAGCGCTTGCGGTCGAGGATCACCGACAGTCGGGGTCCCCTCTGGTGGAAGGCCACTATCTCTACCCGCTCGACCTCCTGCACCACCTCCCCCGCAGGCGGAGCCTCGGTCTCCCGAAGGCAGAAGATGTTGCGGTTGGCCGCCGGCCAGCGGTCCTGAACCCTTAGCACCAGCCAGGGCTCCTGGCCCCTGATTACCTGAAGGCGGTAGGGGAACCTCTCGTTGGCGCAGCGCTCGAGGACCCAAAGCCCCGCTGTGTCCCGGTGTTTGACCGTCGCCCCCTGTCTATAGGGGGCACCTTGCCCTCGTATTTGAGGTGTCCCCATCTGGATGGCCTGGCTATCGTCCTTCATCCCTATCCCACGCCGTCTCTGTCTTCCGGTTGAAGCAAACTCTGGCTTGGAGCCTGCCCTCCTATCTGGTCCAACTGTAGCAAGCAAGCACAGATTCGCCTTGCTCCTCTCGCCATGATAGACGGGGTCAACGCTGATGGCAAGGCGTGGCCACTCCCAAGAGCAGAGGCAAGGCTCGTCCCGGTCTACTGCGGAGCCGGTTCAGCTAGCGATTCTCAAAGTCGCCACTTGGTTCAACCAGAGGATGTAATGTTACGTGGTGGCCCGGGCAACGTCGTTAGCCACCAGCACATGGTCGGGGCCGTCGGGTGACCGCCCGCGCTGACCCGCAGCGGCAACGCTGGCAGCTGCGGTGTCTCCTCTCAGGTCGTATAATGGCCTTGGGCGTACCCAGCCAGGCGGATTTGGAGGCGGTAATGGGGGAGATTCTCGCAAAGTGCCGTGAGTTAAGAGTGGCGAAATGGCTACCCTGGTGGTGCCGTGGGGTCTGCACCAGAACCGGTACCAGGTTGTGCTACTGGTTTTGTAGGCCCGTGGGGAAGGCAAAAACACCTCGGGCAGGGCAAAGGGCCCACCAACCCCAGCCAGGCAGTTCAAGGGGGACAGGGGTGGGCAAGAAGGAACCAAAGAAGAAACTACAGGAAAAGCAAGGGGCACGCAAGACTGGACGCAAGAAATAGCCCAGCCGGGTAGATTTGAGGGGCGAGGAGGTCATCCAAATGTGCGGAACCGGTAGCAAGGCTGGATGTGACCACCCTGAAAAACTGAAGGGCACACCAGCAGAATGTTCCCCGGAGCAAGTCAAGGAGTGCCATGGCGGCGAGGCCCAGCATCCGTGTGTTGGGCAAAAGTAACGGGGCCAGGCCGACCCCGGGAGGGCCAGAGGTTAGGCTGATATGAGTGACGTCCTGGATGAGGCACAGGCATTACTTCAGTGCAAGGGGTGTCCCTGGTACAAGAGTTGCGTCCTGCCTTTGCGGGTAACAGAAGATGACCTAAGAAGGCAGCTGGAGTCTTCCATGCCTGGGGCTACGATGCCCGAGGCGCCATACGGGGTATCACAGCTGCTGTCTTCTATGGCGACAGCGGCACAGAACTCGCTTGTTGAAGCCTGCCCAATCTTCATCGGTAGACTTCGATCAAACCCTCAACTTGCGGAGCGGATGAAGAAGATGATGCAGGATTGGGCAAAGGAAGGTGACGAGCAGAGCAGTTAATCCATGGGGATAGGCCAGCGAGGTGGATTTGGAGAGAGCATGGTGGCTCAGGGTGGGTTGGCTTGAGCCGCCCCCTTCCAACTCCAAGAGGCGCTGGGGCCCTGATATTTGGGTTGTATCCCTTCTTCGCTGCACATTATGGCTTTTTGTTAACCAAAGGAAACTTCCAGTCTCGTATGGTGGAGCTGGGGTTACAATAGGTGAAACTTTTACCGTGGCATTCAGCCTCCGTGCGTGAGTTTTGCAGACTTTGTACATAGCCACCGCTCTGTTGAACAACTTCTATGGAGACTACGGAGTGAGGAAAACCCGCGACCTTAAGGACATCATGCGGGCTTCCAGCCGGCGCTCTTAAGCCGGGCCCCACCCACGGATTTGTGACATGGCTTGACACTAATAACCGCGCAGAGGAGCTTCAGTCGCCACTTAGCCGGGCGCTCAGGTGCGTATAGCGGTGTTGCACCCGGTTGTTCCTGACGGCTAGGGCGATGGCCCGCCTCGTGCCCACTAGTACGACCAGCCGCCGGGCGCGGGTGATGGCGGTGTAGAGCAGGTTGCGCTGCAACATGACGTAGTGCTGTGGCAGGATAGGCACTACCACGGCTGGATACTCGCTCCCCTGAGCCTTGTGTATGGAGATGGCGTAGGCCAGCACCAGCTCGTCCAGCTCGCTCCAGTCGTAGGTGACCACCCGGTCCTCAAACCGCACTTCCACCGCGCGCTCTTGGCGGTCTATGTTCGCTAACCTGCCGATGTCCCCGTTGAAGACGTCCTTCTCATAATTGTTCTTTACTTGCATCACCTTGTCGCCTACCCTAAAGACCCGGCTGCCATGCACCACCTCCTGGCCTACAGGGTTGAGGAGCCGTTGCAGTTCGGAATTCAGGTTGGCCACCCCGGCTAGCCCCCGGTGCATAGGCGTGATAACTTGGATGCCGTCCACTGGATTCAGACGGAAGGCCTGGGGTATCCTCCGGTTGCATAGCTCTTTCACCGCCTCCACTGCCGACTCGGGGTCCTCTCGGTCTACGAAGTAGAAATCCGCAGACCTGCCCTTGTCTGTCTTCAGCAGAGGAAATTGGCCCCGGTTCACGCGGTGGGCGTTGAGCACGATAAGGCTTTGCTGGGCCTGCCGAAAGATGTGTGTGAGCTTCACCACGTCCACCTGCCTGGATGAGACTATCTCCCGGAGGACGTTCCCCGGCCCGACCGACGGTAGCTGGTCCATGTCCCCCACCAGCACCAGGGTGGCCGTAGAAGGGATGGCCTTCAGCAGGTGGTTCATAAGGAGGGTGTCCACCATGGAGACCTCGTCCACTACCACCAGGTCGGCCTCCAGGGGATGCTCCTCGTTTCTCTTGAAGCCCCCTTCGCCCGGGCTGTACTCCAGCAACCGGTGTATGGTCCTGGCCTCTCTACCGGTGACCTCGGACAACCTCTTGGCCGCTCGGCCGGTGGGGCAGGCCAGGGCAATGCGCTGCCCCTTTCGCTCTAAGATGCTGATGATGCTGTTGATAACGGTGGTCTTCCCTGTGCCCGGGCCCCCGGTCATCACCACCACCTTGCCCTGAACCGCTTTCCTGATGGCTTCCTGCTGTAGCGAGGCCAGTTCTATCCTGCTCGTCCGCTGCACCCAGTCGATGGCTCTCTCTATATCTATCTGAATGAGCTGTTTGGGCGACTCCAGGAGAGCTTTCAGCCTACGGGCCAGGTTCAGTTCGGCCACTTGCAGCGGGGTCAAATATACCCTGCGGTGC
>JAZGBK010000096.1:0-2480 GCA_036476365.1 Dehalococcoidia bacterium | reverse complement strand
GGTGCGCAGGGCGGTGGGGGAGTACCACGGGGCGTGGCCGAAGCTGCAATACCCCCTGGAGTTGGGTGGTGTAAGGGAGAGGAAGAAGATATCGGCCCCGTGGTAGGGTGAGCTGCGGCTGGAGTCGGCACTGCGGGTGCCATCGTACAGGCCGAAAATGACCGGCACCCAGTCCACACGCCTATCCCGCACCGCCTCCCGGGTGGGGCGCAGCACGAAGGCTTCCTTGACATATCAGCTGTCTTCCATGCCGGGGTGTAGCCAGGGGTAGTCCTCGTTCCAGTGGGAGGTCACCTCCACCCCCCGCAACTCCCCGGCCCGACCGGCGAGCTCCAGCAACACCTCCCGGGGCTTGAGGTTGAGGTTGACCACGATGCGCTGCCCCGATTTCACCAGCCCTGCCGCCTGCCGGGGGGTAACGAGCTTGTCTTGGTACCGCTCCTGCCAGCTCATTCCGTGTCTCTCCCTGGCCTATGCCTGCGGTCTTTCCCGGCCCGCCCGCTGGTACACCTCGGCGGGGACGGCCTGGGGGTCCTTGTAAAAATAGATGCGGCAGGGCTCCTCCCCCAGCCTCTGGGCGGGGACGGTGACTATCCATGGTTTGCCCACCAGCTCAATGGGGATAATCTCCTGGAAGGGGCAGTGGGCGCAATAGACGGGAAAGCCCTCCCGGCCGTAGGCCCAAGAAGGGGCGCCCTGGACCTTGAGGAAGTCCCGGGGCGGCCCGTAGGCCCCGTTGCTCACCAGCCGGCCCCCGCTGCCGCAGGGGTCCATGTAGAAGGTTACCTTCTCGTCATCCTCCTCAATCCTGAGGGGCTGGAGGTGGCCCCGCAACCCGGCGGCCAGCATCTCCACCTGGCGGTGCAGGTCCTGCTGGGCGTAGCTATGGGTGACGGGGGCCAGCCAGGAGGTTATGGACTCTTTCAAGGCCTCGTAGAGGACGTCGTTGCCGTAGCGTTGGCCCACGAAGCTGAGGAGGCTGGTGGTCCAGTTGCAGTACAGGTCGTGCATGGCCAGGAACTCTTTATACATGCGCCGGGTCAGGCCCTTGGCCCGCCCCGCATCCCCCTGGTCCACGGCCTGCTGCACCAGGTCCACGGTGCGCTGGCCCATCTCCTCCAGCTCCTGCGGGGTGAATAGCCTCTGCGCCATGTTGCCTCCTTGATACCAATGTGATGATTATCCCCCCTCCCCCCGCCGCTGGTCAAGGTAAAGACAGCCAGGCCTTTTACCAGCCGTTCCCTGTTCGATAACTTCGGGGGCGCGGCAAGCAGCGCCCCTACCTGGCTGGGCCCCCGCACCCTCCGGGGGTCTGGGGGGCGAAGCCCCCCAGAGATAATCCTCGGGCGGGAGGGCGGGAAGAACAATGGCTGCCAAACGGCCTCAAGGCACCTTTAGCCCCGCTTCCCCAGCCCCTGGGACTTCTCGTAGGCGGCTACCACCGCCCGGGTGATGACTCCCCGGAAGCCCCCCTCTTCCAGGCGCAGCAGGGCCTCGGCGGTGGTGCCGCCGGGGGAGACAACCATCTCCCGGAGCTGGGCGGGAGGGGTGCCCGTCTTCACCGCCAGCCCCGCCGAGCCGGAGACGGTGTGCACCGCCAGCTCGGCGGCCAGGGACCGGGGTAGGCCGATGTGTACCCCGGCATCGGTGAGCGTCTCTATGAACAGGAACACATAGGCGGGGCCGCTGCCGCTGAGGGCGGTAGCCATGTCCAGGTGCTTCTCCTCATCGGTGTAGATGTGGTGCCCCAGGGCACCCAGAAAGGCCCCGGCCGTCTCCCGCTGCGCCTGGGTTACCTCCGGGGCCGCCGTCCACAGGGTAACCGCCATGCCGCCCCGGGCGTTGATGTTGGGCATGGCCCTCACCGCTGCCCGGTACCCTTGTTGCAGGGTGGCCAGAGTGGCCCCGGCGATTACCGAGAGCAGCAGTTGCTCCGGTGCCAGCCGTCCCTTGAGCCCCTCCAGCACCCCGGCCAGGTCCTGGGGTTTCACCGCCAGCACCACCAGCCCGGCGCCGGCTACGGCTCCGGCACCGTCTTCAGTAACCTCTACCCGGTACTTCTTTTTAAGCCACTGGCGGCGGGAGGGCTGCGGCTCGGCTACCACCACCTCGCCAGCGCGGGCCAGCCTCCTGCGCAGCACCGCCCCCAGCATGCCTTCAGCCATATTGCCGCCGCCGATGAAGGCAATCCTCATATCGGTCTCCTTTCGCCGAAGATGGCCCTGCCGATGCGCACCAGGGTAGCCCCCTCCTCCACCGCCACCTCAAAGTCGTCGGTCATGCCCATGGATAGCTCCTTGAGGCCCAGGGAATCGCAGAGGCGGCGGAGGTGCTGGAACAGGGGCCGTAGGGAGTGGGGGTCGGCTGCCAGGGGGGCCACCGTCATCAGCCCCCGCACCTCCAGGTGTGGTAGGGGAGCTATCTCCTCCACGGCATGGGCCACCTCTCCAGGGGAGAAGCCGTACTTGGCCTCTTCCCCG
>JAZGBK010000095.1:0-5457 GCA_036476365.1 Dehalococcoidia bacterium | reverse complement strand
ATCCAGCTATGGCACTATAACGGCGCCGGCCCCCGCATGATGAATCTCCTCTATGAGCAGGTGGTCCGGGGTGGAGTTGAGGTGAGGCACAACACCGCCGCCCGGTAGCTGCTCACTAACCTATCGGGCGAGGTAGTTGGGGTCCGGGTGGAGACCGGGGAAGGCCAGCAGATGGACATCGGGGCCACCCGGGGGGTAATCCTGGCCTGCGGTGGGTTTGAGTTTGACGAGCGCATGAAGCTAAACTACCTCAAGGTGTACCCCGCATATTTCTACGGTAGTCCGGCCAACACCGGGGACGGTATCCGCATGGCCCTGGAGGTAGGCGCTGACCTGTGGCACATGAACTGCTGCTCGGCCCGGGCGGTAGCCAAGTTCCCCGAATACCCCTGGAGCTTTACCGTGGACTTCGGCGGCAAGGGGTGGACCGCCCGCCTCATCAAGAACGAGGGCCGGCCCGAGCCCGCCGGATACATCGTGGTGGACCGGGACGGCAAGAGGTTTACCAGCGAGAACTTCAAGCTCCACTGCCTGTATTACGAGCTGGGCTTTTTTGATACCCAACGCCTGGAGTACCCCCGGATACCCTGCTACTGGATTTTTGACCAGAACCGCATGGAGGCCGGGGCGCTGCCCCTCACCATAGCCGGTCCCGCCGGCCCCCACCAGCTATACTCCTGGAGCCAGGACAACGGCAAGGAGCTGGAGCAGGGGTGGATTATCAGCGGCAGGACGGTGCGGGAGCTGGCCCACAAGCTGGAGGTGCCCCCGGACACCCTCCACAGAACAGTGAACACCTATAACCGCTACTGCCACCGGGGGCATGACCCCGAATTCAAGAGGCGAACCATAGACCTTATCCCGCTGGAACGGCCGCCCTTCTATGCCGTCAGGCTGTGGCCGGGGGGGGCTAACACCCAGGGCGGCCCCCGCCGCAATGCCCGTAGCCAGATACTGAACACCGATGGCGACCCCATTCCCAGGTTCTACGGGGCAGGAGAGCTGGGCTCCGTCTATGGCATGCTGTACCCCTCTGGAGGGGGCAACCTGGCCGAATGTATCGCCTTTGGCCGCATAGCCGGGGAGAACGCCGCCCGTGAGGAGCCCCGTTCCCCCCGTTCCCCAAGAAACGCCCCATAGTCCGCGTTTGACCACCATAGAGCGGACTAAGAACACCTCGCCCCTCCTGGGCTGGACAGTGGTGCTGGGCTGTATGCTCAGCACCACTATTGAGGGTGGCCTCTGGTTCTCCCAGGGCATCTTCTTCAAGCCCCTGATTGAAACCTTCGGCTGGAGCCGGGCCGAGACCTCCACCGCCAACACCAGCTTCATGCTGGCCTATGCCGTCTCCGGATTCCTGCTGAGCCGGTTCGCCGACCGCTATGGCCCCCGGCGCATCATGCTGATAGCGGCCCTGCTCACCGGGGCCGGTCTGGCCCTGAGCAGCAGGGTGACGGGGTTGGAGCAACTCATCTTGGCCTATGTACTACTGGGGGTGGGGCTGGGGCCCACCTTTGTGGTCCCCTCGGCCACCATCCAGCGGTGGTATATCAAGCGGCGGGGGGCCATGCTGGGCCTGGTAGTCTCCGGGGTGGGGCTGGGGGCCTTTATCTTTGCCCCCATGATAAACTTTCTTATATCCGCCTATGGGTGGCGGGCGGCGTTCGTCATAGTAGGCGTCATCTCCGGCCTCGGCCTGGGGATAGCCGCCCTGGCCATGGCCCACAGCCCGGAGCACAAGGGGACAAAGCCCTACGGCTGGCAGGAGGCCGAGGCCGCCCCACAGGACTTCCCGGTGTGGTCCACCAGAGAGTTCGCCACCCGGCAGGTGCTGCGCACCAGCGCCTTCTGGTGGCTGCTGCTGATTATCGCGCTGGGGCAGATGCCCATCATGTTCCTCTCCGTTCACCTCGTTCCCTATGCTACGGACCAGGGGGTCTCCCGGGCGGCGGCGGCGGGGGCTATAGGCATCCTGGGACTGCTGAGCATACCGGGGAGGCTGGTCATGGGCGGGATAGCCGACCGCATCGGCTGGAAGCTGAGCTTCGCCCTGGCCAACTACGGCTCGGCAGCCGCAGTGCTGGCCATGATGGCTATAAAGAGCCCCCTCACCCTCTTTGTGATAGTGGGCTCGTACGGCTTCTTCCACGGCGCCAGGGTACCACCAACGGCAGGGCTGGCCAGCTTCTTCTTCGGCACCCGTTCCCTGGGAGCACTCATCGGCCTCCTTATAGGGATAAGCGTATTCATAGGCGCTTTCGCCCCACTACTGGCCGGACTCCTCTTCGACCGCCTGGGCAGCTACCAGAGCATCATGTTGCTCAGCGCCGGCAGCTTCGCCGCCGGTGGCTTTATCCTCCACTTCATCCGCCCCCCACGCCAGTGAGCACCCCTTGACCACCTCACCCCGTAAAGTCCTTGCCCATCATGCTGCGAGCGATGATGAGCTTGGAGACCTCGGCGGTGCCATCCCCTATCTGCCAGCCCAGGATGTCCCGCATGCGCTGCTCAAAGGGCAGGTCCCGGGTATAACCGTAGTGGCCGTGCATGAGCAGGCAGCGGTGGGCGATGTTAAAGGTGAACTCCGGCACCCACCACTTGCACATGGCCCCTTCCACCGAGTGGCGCTGCCCGTTATCGGCCATCCAAAGGGTCTTGTAGCACAGCAGGCGGGCCGCCTCCAGCAGGGTCTGGGACTCGGCCAGGGCAAAGCTGATGCCCTGGTACTGGGAGATGGGCTTGCCCAGGGAGTAGCGCTGCTTGGCGTGCTCGCACGCCTCGTCCACCGATGCCTGAGCGGGGCCGATACACCACAGGCCGATGTAGGCCCGGTTGGTGTCAAACAGGTCGGCCACCAGCTCGTAGCCCCGCCCCTCCTGGCCCACGGCATAGCTCAGGGGCACCCGCACATTATCAAAATTGACCATACCCCGGGGGGTGCCCCGGGTGCCGACATCGTCCCACACATGGGGCGGGCTCACTCCGGGGGTATCGGCCGGTATCAGGATATTGGTCAGCGACCACACTGACTTCCCGGGTGAAGTCTTACAGGTAACGATGTAGGCATCGGAGTTGGCCCAGCTAATGGAGTTCTTGCAGCCGTTGATCAGCCAGGTCTCCTCCTCCCTGGTGGCCACAGTGCGGAAGTTAGCCATATCGCTGCCAGCCTCGGGCTCGGTGAAGCACAGGCCGGTGAGCTTGGTACCCTGGCTCAGGCCCTCTATCAGGGGAAGGCGCACAGGGTCGGGCACACCGGGGAGTTGGTCCACCGCATAGGGCAGGGTAGCCCTCAGCACGGGGAAAGCGGTGTTGAAATCGGCGTAGGCGATTTCCTCCACCATGATTCCCCGGGTAACATGGCTCATGGAGGGGTCGGACAGGCCCAGCTCCACGAAGCGGCGCACCAGGTCCCAGGGGTACTTACGCTCCCGGTCCCACTCCTGCCGGCGAGGGGCCACCTCCTCCCGGGCAAAGCGCCTCACCTGCCGGCGGAACATCTCCTGCTCTTCGCTGAACGAGAAATCTATCATGCTCGCATCCTCCTCAAACGCATCCCGATTATAGCAGACCCGGCAGCTTCCATAGTATACTGGGGAAGGACTCCATGACGCGTATCCTGGTACTGGCAGATACCCATCTGAACCACTGGGCAGGTCTGTCGCCCGCGGTGGAGCGGGAGGTGGCTGAGGCCGATTGGGTAGTCCACTGCGGCGACTTTACCGGCCCCGACCTGCTGGATGAGTTTGAGCGCCGCTCTCGCAAGCTATCTGCCGTCTATGGCAACACCGACGGCACCGCCATCCGCCACCGCCTCCCTGATAAGCTGCTGCTGGACATCGCCGGTCTCAAAGTGGCTGTCATCCATCCCTCCTGGGGCGGCCCGCCCTGGGGCCTGGAGAAGGAGGTTCTGAGGGTGTTCCCGCAGGCAGACATCATCCTCTACGGCCACACCCATGAGCCGGAGAAGCTGCAGCGCAACCATACCCTGTTGCTCAACCCCGGGCAGGGATACGCCACCGTCGGCTATCCGGCCACATACGGCCTGTTGAACATAGATGACGGCGGCGTAGAGGCCCAAATCCTTGAAGCCTGAAGTGGGAGGCCTGAAGTGGAGCCAGCCCGGGGCAGGTAACCACCTGCCCCTGAGCGGCGAGTGCCCGTCCACCTGGTTTTGACACCCATATAAGAGGCACACGCCAAAGAAGCAGGGCCTTACTGGCCCCGGTGTGTTAGGCCCGTTAGGCCTGTGGTAAAATCACATACGGCACACCAAAGAGCGGGAGTAGCTCAGTTGGTAGAGCCCCTGCCTTCCAAGCAGGCTGTCGCCGGTTCGAGTCCGGTCTCCCGCTCCACAGATTCACTGCTGGCCCTGGTCCATGCCATCCGCACCGGACAAGGGCCCCTGCCTGACGAAAAACGCCCGAACCGTCATAGCCTGAGCCTCTCCCGTAGCGTAGGCTATCAGCATGAGGCATTTGAAGTGATGACACTTGGCTCCCCACGCAGTGGGAAGCTACGAACTCTCGTATCGTTCAACATTATAGCAGAATTGAAGTATGTAAACCCTCAAGAAGCGCCCAGCGCAGCATATGCTTTTCTGGGCAGTGTTGGAGGCTGTCAACATAGCAGCGGTAAAGCCAGCCACGGTAAGAAGAAACTGGGCAGGCACAGATTATACCATTGATTGCTATGTCAGCCAGCACGTTAAGGACGAATATCAGGCAGGAAATATCGTAATTGGCGACTATGTTCTTGTTGAAGCCCTAGACTGGGACCCTGATAAAATGGGAGTCCTTGCTAAAGTATACAAAACTTGGTAATGAGTGTGAGGAAAGGGGTGTTGGAGCTGGGGGGGAGACAACCCAGCGCTTACATGAACTTAGTTACTTTTCATATTCTTAAATAAAAAGGTTCTGAAACATATTTTTGTCAGGCTCCTAAACGCTTCAAAAGTCATTCGCTCCATCATTGATTCACGTGTTCCTGTAAGATACGTTTGTTTTTCTACAAATGGCTTTCGCTGGTAGCTAGTGTTGAGTAAATTCCCAAGATGAGAAATCCTCGATCTCATAGCGTAAAATTCATTCTTAACAGAGTTCTCCACTTCATACCCGTACTTATCAATGAAGTCTTTAAACTTTCTATTTATTTGGTACATTGGCTGATTACAACAATCACAAATCTTCAGTTTTTTGTCTTCGAACTCTATTGAGATTAAAGATTCAATCGCTGACACCATAAAAACGTATGAAGCACTTTGGTCAAAATGTACTAATTCTTGAGATTTGGTCAAGACAACACACGCGTTTAAGTATGCTTCCTTTAGTTGATCATTTTCACACGAGTAATAGAGGTCTAGTAATTTATTTAACCTTATTATTTTCTTAATTCCTTCACCATCTTTGAAATATATCAACTCCGGGTCTAGAAATTCATAGTTCTCCTGAGCTGTGATTT
>JAZGBK010000094.1:0-4567 GCA_036476365.1 Dehalococcoidia bacterium | reverse complement strand
CTCTCGGTGGTCACCCACGAGGCCGACCAGCGCTACGGCACCCAGTACAACACCCGCTTCCTCAAATACCTGAGACACTTCCAGGAGAACGACCTGGTGGCTGCCGCCGCTCAGACCGATGTCAAGGGCGACCGCAGTAAGCGTCCCCACCAGCAGGCCGACCCCGACCTATACCTTCATGTGGTATCCAAAGGCGAGGACGGCATAGTCGTCCGAGGGGCCAAGTGCTCGGTGACCATGATCTCCCACGCCGATGAGGTTATCGTGCTGCCCACCCGGGCCTTCGTAGAGGGGGAGGAGGACTGGGCGGTGTCTTTCGCCCTGCCCGCCGACTGGGATGGGGTAAGCCTGATAACACGGGCAGCCTCCCCCCGCCCTCGCCAGCAGCTAAAGGCCCCCATCGCCGAGCTGGGCAGCACCGATAGCGTAGTGGTCTTTGACGATGTGCTGGTGCCCTGGGACCGGGTGTTCCTGTGCGGAGAGCGAGAGCTGGGCGGCCGCCTGGCCGTGCTGTTCGCCCTCTACCATCGCCACAGCTACACCGGCTGCAAGCCCGCCGTCTCCGATATCCTCATGGGGGCCACCGCCCTGGTGGCCGAGTACAACGGCGTGGAGCGAGCGGACCACATCCGCCACAAGCTGGCCGATATGATAAGCGTAGCCGAGCTGGTGTATGCCGCCGGCATCGCCGGGGCCGTCACCGGCCAGAAGTCCCCCTCCGGCACCTTCATCCCGGATGTTATCTACACCAATGTGGGCCGCCGCCACGCCGGGGAGAATGTGTACCACGAGAATGAAATACTGGCCGATGTCTCCGGCGGCATGTCTGCCACCCTGCCCCCCGAGGGCGACTTCTTCAACGAGAAGACCGGCCCCTTCCTGGAGAAGTACATGAAGCGAAACCCCAATGTGCCCGCCGAGTACCAGCACCGCTGCTTCCGCTTCATCGCCGATATGATATGCTCCGGGTTCGGCGGGGTGTGGCAGATAGCCGGCGTCCACGGCGGCGGCTCGCCCATCATGGAGACCATCGCCGTGCTGGGCAACTACGACCTGGAGGCCAAGAAGGACGTCGCCCGCTACCTGGCCGGCATCCCCACCAAGAAGCAGGGATAGGACCCCCCGTAGCCCGAAGCGGGCCGGGTCAGATTACCTCGTGCTCGGCGAGCCCGGCCACTTCATCCCAGCTATAGCCGCAGATGTCCGTCAGCACCTCCTCGGTGTGCTGGCCCAGCTGTGGGGCGGGCATCCTTATGGTACCGGGGGTCTGGCTGAACTTCACGGGAATCCCTACCAGCTTCACCGTGCCCAGGTCGGGGTGGGGCACCTCCACGATGTAATCGTTGGCCAGGAACTGGGGGTCCTTGTCCAGGTCCGAGACACGGTTGATGGTCTCAAAGATGAAGTCGGGAAAGTCCTTGAAGATACGCACCCATTCCTGGGAGGTCTTGGAGCTGAACACCTCGTCCAGCAGAGAGATGAGCGCAGCCTTGTTCTGGGTTCGGACCTCTGTGGTGTTGAACCGGGGGTCGTCCCTCATCTCCGGCAGCCCAATGGCCTGGCAGAAGTCGGGCCAGTAGCGGTCCGGCTGCATGAGGGCGATGAACAGCCACTTCCCATCGGCGCAACGGTAGTAGTTACTGATGGGGTTGCCCGCCTTGGAGCGGTCGTACCGGGGCATCTCCTTGCCCAGCATAAGGTAGCAGCTTACGGCCAGCCCCTGGAGCCAGGTGACGCTGGCGAGGTGGGAGCAGTCTATCTTCTGGCCCACCCCGTGGAGCTGCCGGGCCATCAGGGCCGCCAGCACACCATAGGATAGCATCACCGCCCCCATCTGGTCGGCGATACCCCCCTGGGGGTAGGTGGGAGCTTCGGCCCCGGGAGCGGTCACATTCTCCATCAGCCCGGTCCGGGCCACCCCCACAGGGTCGATAGAAGGCCTTCCCGATTCCTCTCCCTCGGGGCCGTAGCCCGAGGCCACAGCATAGATAAGCTTGGGGTTAATCTTGGACAGGGTGTCATAGCCCAGGCCCAGCCTCTCGGGCACCCCCTGGCGGAAGTTGTGCACCAGGACATCCGACTTCTCCACCAGCCTGTACACCACCTCTTTGCCTTGCTCGGTCTTGAGGTCCAGAGCGATGCTCTTCTTGTTGCGGTTGTTGGTCTCAAAGTAGTAGTTCCTGCCCCCGGGTAGCGCCGTTGAGGTGCCGAAGGTGCGCGTCATCGCCCGCCCCGGGTCGCCCACACCCCGCTGCTCTACCTTGATGACCTCGGCCCCCAGGTCCCCCAGCATGGAGGTGGCCACCGGCCCCTGCTGGTAGATGGTCCAGTCTATGACCCTGATACCTTCTAAAGGCATGGTCATCACGGCACCTCCTCGTAGCTATCTGCCCCTCTCCCCCACCCCCAGCTATTGCCTGGATTATACAGCACTGCCTCCGGCTTGAGAAGTTTCTGTTCCGAAGTCGTTTAGCAAGCGTTGTCTTTCCCACCCTCTCCGAACGAAGTATCGGAGTCCGCAGGGCGGACCCACCCGGGCATTATATCTGGGGGCTTCGTCGTGAGTTCAGTCGAACGGCTACGCCCCCGGGGGGCCTGGGGGACGAAGCCCCCGAAGTCCTCTACCGGGCGGGCGGGCAAGCAAGAAATGGTTGGTGGACGGCGCAACACAAATTAACTTTGCCCCTTGAGGCCGCAATAAACTTAGGCGGCTCCCTCCCCAGGCAAAGCAGGGTGTGATGCAAGCCCCGATTCGTCCCCGAAGCACGAAGGCCTATCTGGAGCCGGAGCAGTTGGAGAGGTTTGATAGCCGCCGCCAGCAACCTGCGGGCCCGCTTGCTCATGAGGGCCCTGCTGTCCGCTCTGCGGACTCAGCTGGGCAAAGCCCAAGCGGAGAGGGGGCACCGGAGCCCTTAAAGGCCCCCGACCTTAGCCGCCGATGCGGAAAATCTTGGTGCCGCAGTTGGGGCAGATGCCTTTGGTGGCCGGACGGCCGTTCTTCAGGGTAACCTTCTCCGGGTTCCTTATCTCCCTCTTGGTCCGGCACTTCATGCAGTAGGCTTGTGGCATTTGGCATCCTCCTTTGTAAATGTCGGCTGTACTATATTTGCCCGCATGGTCACGTGTCAAGGCCCCTACCATTGGTTGCCCCGCCACGGGGATGAGAGCAGGCCACATGGTGCTATGTCTCTATCCGGTAAGCTCCGCCGTTTCACTTTCTGTCCTCTTGTGACTGCCTCGACTCCAGCGCAGGAGAACCGGCTTCTGTGCAAGAGGTGGGGCCGGCTTGCCCGCCACCAGCAGACGCCGGAGAGGCCAGCCGGTCCAAATAGACCAGTCCCTCTCTCAAGGCATACAGGGCAGCCTCGGTGCGGTTACTCACCTGGAGCTTGCGGAAGAGCATAAAGAGACGGTTTCGCACCGTCTTATGGGATAACGAGAGCGCCTCGGCTATCTGCCGGTTGCTCATCCCCTGGGTAATCAGGCGGAAGATATCCTCCTCCCTGGCAGTAAGGGAGATGGAGGGTCTCTCCTGAACACGGGGCGGCCCGGACTCGCTCGCCGTCAGGCTGGCCACCTCAGGGGAGAAAAAGCCCTCTCCCCGGTGGAGGGCGCGGATGGAGCGGGCCAGCTCGGCACTGTCGCAGTCCCCCAGGATGCCGTCTGCTCCTTCCCGAACGGCCTCCCTCACCTCTTCTCCGTTAGCGGAAATCGCCAGCACGAGACGGCGGGGGCGGGGGGTGTGGTTGAGCCGCAGGCGTAACCCCCTGAGCCCGGTGGGGGGCAGGGAGATGTCCATTACCAGCACGTCGGGGGTGAGGAGGCGGCACCGTTCGGCCGCTTCCAGCCCGTCGGCGGCCTGGCCCACCACCTGCATGTCACTCTGGCTGTCAAGGAGTCGGCGCAGGCCCTCCCGGTACAGGGTGTGCCCGTGGGCCAGCACCACCTTTATCCTCCGGGCGCCGGCCCGGGGCTGGTGGTTAACCCTCTTTATATAGATGAAGCCCGGATGCAGCAGGATGTTGCGCCGTGCCAAGAGACTCCTTACACAGTAGCTAAATAGTGAGGGAACACCTACATCCCCGTGTGTTCCCTGGCCTCCACCATCACCGCCACCGTTATCTCGGTGAGGCCCCTGTCCCGGGCGTAGTCCTCTATGGCCTTGCGGGCCATCCCCCGGGCGAAGGGGGGCACCCGCAGCAGCCGCTCCTCGGCCTCCGGGGTCCACGGGATAGCCGTAACCTCCTCCCCAGTTGCTTTGAGTGGGGGGGAGAGCTCGCCGCTGACCACCAGGACATTGCCCGGCGACAGCCTCAGCAGGTTATCCGCGGTGCTGCCCATGTCCAGCATATCGGTGCGGTGGAGGCCGAAGCGGCCCACCACCAGCAGCGGGGGGGGCCCCTCCCTCAGGTGCCTCAGCAGCCGGGAGAAGGGCTTGCCGGTGAGCAGGGCGGTGCTCACCTCCCCACCCCGCCCCCGGGCTATGCCCTGGGCCTCTTCCAGATATCCCCCGTATATCCTCTCCAGGCCCTGGTTGATGATTTCGTGGTGCAGCCTCTCCTGGTCC
>JAZGBK010000093.1:0-3054 GCA_036476365.1 Dehalococcoidia bacterium | reverse complement strand
TCTATCACCTCATCGGCCCCCAGTTGCCGGGCCAGGCCCAGGCGCTTCTCCGAGAGGTCGGCCACTATGAGGCGGCAATCGTGGCTTGCCCTCAGCACCTGCAGGCATCCCAACCCGATAATCCCCGCCCCCAGAACCACCACCGTATCGCCGGGGGAGGGGTCCGCCACTGTGATGGCATGCAGGCAGGCGGCCAGGGGTTCCAGGGTAGCCGCTTCCTCATAAGAGACCTCACCGGGGAGCTGAAAAACATTCCTCCCCAGGACGGCCCGGGGAATCCTCACCATCTCGGCAAAGCCGCCCATGGCCAGGGCGGCCACCCTGTCCCCCGGGGCAATCCCCACCACGCTGTCCCCCACCGCCACCACCTCCCCACCGAACTCGTGCCCCATCACCCGACCGCTACCCATAGGCAGTCCCATGTCCTCAAAGCCCCCCGTCCTGTACAGGTGCAGGTCAGACCCGCAGATGCCGCAGGCCTCCACCTTCACCAGTATCTCCTGGCTGCCTATCTCAGGGACGGGCACCTCCTCCACCCTCAGGTCCCGAGGGCCGCAGAACACCGCCGCTTTCACCTTACCCCCTCATCCAGACTAAGGCACCGGTAAGCTACCAGTCACATGATACCAACTCAGCCCCCCGGCAACCAGGGGGAAAAGGCTGGACGGTGTTTACCGACCAGCTTGCCCCCCCCAGGCCCCCGAGCCTGTGTACCGGGCGAGTGGCACTGAAAATGCTGGCTAACGGTCTCCCGTGAGACATTGACTGGGGCAGCCCAAAACAGCTATAATATAAAGCTTTCAGGAGGCAATCGTTGAACGAGGTTGAGGAAGTCCTCACCAAATACCGCCGGGTAGCGGTGGTGGGCCTTTCCCCCAAGGCCGACCGCCCCAGCTACGGGGTGGCCAGCTACCTGACGGACCATGGCTACGAAATAGTTCCGGTAAACCCCACTACGGACCAAATCCTGGGCCTCAAGAGCTATCCGGACCTACACTCCATCCCCGGTCCGGTAGAGGTGGTAGATATCTTCCGCCGCTCCGAGGATGTGGGCCCCATAGTGGACGATGCCATCGCCATCGGCGCTAAAGCGGTGTGGATGCAGGACGGAGTGGTGAACGAGGAGGCAGCAGAAAAGGCCCGCAAAGCAGGCCTGAAGGTAGTAATGAACGCATGCATGATGAGGGAACATCACCACTTGACCGGCTGACCCACCACGCCAGCCGCATGAAGCTGGCGCTGGCCGTCACCGGCATCATCCTGGTCGGGGAGGTGGTGGGGGGCTACCTGTCCAACTCCATGGCCCTGCTCAGCGATGCCGGCCATGTGGCCACCGACTTCGTAGCCATACTTCTGGTATGGTTCACCATCCGTATGGCCCGCCGCCCCGCCACCCCGGAGATGACCTACGGCTACCACCGGTGGAGCATCCTGGCCGCCGTCATCAACGCCCTGAGCCTGGGAGGCATCTCTATAGTCATCTTCTACGGAGCCTTCCAGCGCTGGCTCAACCCCGAGCCGGTGGAGGGGCCGCTGATGCTGGGGGTAGCCGTCGTAGGCCTGCTGGCCAACCTCATCGTAGTCCGCTACCTGCACTCCGAGGCCGAGGAGAGCCTGGCGGTAAAGAGCGCCTTCTGGCACGCCCTGGGCGATGCCCTTTCCTCGGTGGGCGTCATCCTGGCCAGCATCGCCATTATCGTCACCGACTGGCTGTGGGTGGACCCGGCCATGAGCTTCATCATCGGCATAGTAGTCCTGGTGGGTGCGTGGAGGCTGCTGCGGGAGGGACTCAATGTGCTGTTGGAGGCCCCCCCCCAACACCTCAGCCCCCAGATGATAGAACGGGATATGGCCGGTATGGAGGGGGTTAACGGAGTGCACGACCTGCACATGTGGAGCATAGCCACCGGTTTCAACCTGCTGAGCTGCCACCTTACCCTGGACGACCTCCCCCTCAGCCAGGGAACACGGATAATGGGCAACATCAGGGAGATGCTTCACACCAAGTACGGTATCGCCCACGCCACCCTGCAACTGGAGTGCCCCAGTTGCGAGGTCACCTGCTGTCCGCTGTGCCCCCTGCCCCAAGAGGGGCAAAATATACCCACTAAGACCATAGACAACCCAAAACATTGAGGTTATAATATGCCGACTATGGTAAACACAGGCTACATCCGGGAAGACCAAGCCAAAATAAGGCGCCAGCTCACCCAGGAAGCCATAGACCTGGCCATGCAGGGCCGCTGGAAGGAAGCGGTGGAGGTGAACCAGGAAATCCTGGAGAGCTTCCCCATGAACCCCGACACCCACAACCGCCTGGGGCGGGCCCTCATGGAGCTGGGCCGCTACCAGGAGGCCCGGCAGGCCTACCAGCAGGCCCTGGAGCTGGACCCGTATAACTCTATCGCCAAGAAGAACCTCTCCCGGCTGGCACTGCTGGGGGACCAGGATGCCATCCCCCAGCAAGACCCCCAGCAGCGGGTCATCCCCCAGCTATTTATCAGCGAGACCGGCCGCACCGGAGTAGTGGCCCTGGAACACCCCGCACCCCCCCAGGTGCTGGGCCGCAAGGCAGCCGGGGACGAGGTCTTCCTCAAGGTGGACAGCCAGCGGCTGATTCTGGAGGACCCCCAGGGGGTCTACCTGGGCGAGGTAGAGGCCCGCCATGCCCCCCGGCTCATCCGCCTCATGGGGGGCGGCAACCTCTACGCCGCCGCCATCGCCAGCATCAGCGATGACCGGGTGCGGGTGATAATCCGGGAGACATACCAGCACCCGGACCAGGCCGGGCGCCTCTCCTTCCCCCCGATGCGGGCGGGGACATTGCGCCCCCTGGACATCCAGCTTGAGGAAGAGGAAGAGGTCATGGCCCTGGATGAAGGAGACGAGGAGCCTCTGCCCTCCGGAGCCATAGCGGACCACGATTCGTCCACGGAGGGCTGGGAAAACCTTGGGGATTAGCAACACCCATACCCAGGTCAAGGCCAGGGTCCCCTCCGATACCAACCTCTCCAAACAGGAAATGGACCCGCTGGTAGCAGAAGCCCATAGCCT
>JAZGBK010000092.1:0-2608 GCA_036476365.1 Dehalococcoidia bacterium | reverse complement strand
GCGGCGTACCATGGCCGCCTGGGGTTCAGGTAGTAGGAGATGAACTCAAAATGGGGGAAGTCATCCATGTCCCACTGCCAGGGGAACTCCAGGAGCGCCGATGCCCGGCCGAACTCCACGGTGTAGGGCTCCCCCCGTTCCACCCTATCGCCCACCCGGAGCCGGTAGGGGGAGAAGTCATCCCCCATGAAGCTGCTGTCGTACACGAAGCCCATCTCCATGAGCAGGTTGGGCACCTCGTCCGTGGCCCACTCACCCGAGGAGCGAAAGCCGCGGGGGCGTACACCGGTGGCCCGCTCCACCACCTCCATCTGCTCCTCCAGGTAGCGCCGCTTCTCCTCCAGAGGGGTGCGGTCGCTCACCTCCAGGGGCAGGTGGTACATGCTGTGGGTGGCCACCTCATGGCCCCGCCGGGCGCACTCGCCGATGATATCGGGGAAGGTGCGGGCGGTATGGCCCGGCGAGAAGAAGGTGGCCTTCACCCCGTACTCGTCCAGGAGGTCCAGGATGCGGGGCACGCCCACCCGGGGCCCGAACTCCCCCCGAGAGAGGATGCCCCCAGTGCCCATGCCCATCATGCCCAGCCAGATTATGAGGCCGTCCACATCAAAGGTGAAGCAGGCGGCACACCTCTTGCCCTCAGGCATCGTCAGCGCCATGTCCCTGGCCTCCTTTCCCCGTCCTCGGGGTAGCTTACCCTATCGCCCCCGCCCGCCGCAGCCCCTCAACCTCCTGGGGAGAGTAGCCTATGCCGCTGAGCACCTCATCGGTGTGCTCCCCCGGCACCCCTCCCAGGGTGCGCACCTGGCCCGGCGTCCCCGAGAGCTTGATGGAGATGCCCAGTTGCCTTACCGGGCCGGCGATGGGATGCTGCGCCTCCACCACCATGCCCCGGGCCAGCACATGGGGGTCGGCGAAGGCCTCGTCTATCTCCAGCACCGGGGCCACCTCCGTCTCCCCATCCCGCAGGACTTGGGTCCACTCGTCCCGGGCCCGGGTGAGCATTATGTCACGTACCGCTTCATAGGCTTCCTGGCGTTTTTCCCGGTTGAACTGGAAGGGAATGAGGTCCTCCCGGCCCACCACCCGGCAGAAGTTGGCCCACAGGTGCGGCTCCAGGTTGGAAAGCATAATGCGCTTGCCATCCCTGGTATCAAAGATGTAGGCCGAGGGGTTAGGTACGCCCCACCTGGGTATAGAGCTGCCCCGGAAGTGGATGCCGGAGAACCAGGATAGGAAGTCCATGCCCGAGTCCAGCATGCTGATGTCAACCTGCTGCCCCTGCCCGGTGAGGTCTCTGGCCCTGAGGGCCAGCAGTATGCCCATAGCGGCATGATGGCCGGTGGCGATATCGTCAAAGGGCACACCGAACATCATGGGCCTGCCCTGCTCATCAGGGCTCAGGGCATAGATGCCCCCCAGGGCCAGGGCGCAGGGGTCCCGGCCCAGAAAGTCCCTGTAGGGGCCGTACTGACCATAGGTGGAGATAGAGCAGTACACCAGCCGTGGGTTGAGACGGCTCAGGGTAGGGTAGTCCACCCCCAACCGGGCAGCCGCCCCTGGGCGGTAGGACTCCACAAAGACATCGGCCCCCTCCACCATGCGGTACACCACATCCCGGCCCAACTCCTCTGTGAGGTTGATGACCACACTTTTCTTGTTACGGCTGAGGCAATCAAAGGCGCGGGCCCGGGCCATCTCCTCAGGCGAGCGGGTGGGCCTCTTCACGGTGCCCCCGGCCTGCTCCCCCCTCCTGCCTGTCTCCACCCCATCCCGTGGCTCCTCCACCACCATGACCTCGGCGCCGAAGTCAGCCAGCATCATGGTGCAGGTCGGACCGGGCATATTACGGGACAAGTCCACCACCCGGATGTCTCTTAGAGGCAGCGTCACAGGGCCTCCTTCTCTGGTAGCGGGTCAGATATCACCTATGCTACCACCGGAGGGGCAGGATGTGCTACAGAGGAACGGCTGCCCTATCAGGCCTTCTGGGCGTAGACCTTGAAGACTACATGCCCCAGGCCGCCCCGGTCCACCCCCGGGTCCAGGCACTCCGCCACCTGGAACACGACGGGGGTGGGGTCCATGCCGGATGCAATGCGCTCCATCATAGTGTTGACGATGCTGGTGATGGGGGCCAGCGCCCGCAGGCAGGTAGGACAGTCGGTCTCGGGCAAGATGATGGGTGGCGCCGTGTTGAACACGTACTTCTGGCCCTGCTTGATGCCAGCGAAGCAGTACTGGGACTCGGTACACTCGGCCACGAACTTGTACTTAGTGAAGTCCTCGAAGTGCGCCAGGATGGCCTGAATGTTGGGCCCCAGCCGGTCCAGGTCGGCATCGGTCATGCCGATGGCCCCCTTGAGCATATCCCTGGTCTGAGCGTCAAGTGCCATGTTTGCCTCCTCCTAAAGTTGATTTAACATGAGACGGATTTGGTGGGGATTATACGGCATGGCGATGAGGGGTGCAACTTTTTACCTCAGGCTGCCGCCAGGTCGTTTAGCGAGCATCATTTCCCCCACCCAACCCTGGGAAAAGTTTGGGGGCTGGGCCCCCTCCCGCCCCGGGGGGTTCCATGGGGGCGAAGCCCCTTTGGTGGGGGCCT
>JAZGBK010000091.1:0-3099 GCA_036476365.1 Dehalococcoidia bacterium | reverse complement strand
TTCTGCCTGTTCAACAGTGTAGCCATCGCCGCCCACGCCGCCCTGGCCGGAGGGCTGGCGCGGCGCATATTTATCTTTGACTACGATGTCCACCACGGCAACGGCACCGAGGAGGCCTTCTATGCCGACCCCCGGGTGTTCTATTTCTCCACCCACCAGCACCCCCTCTACCCCGGCACCGGGCACGCCGATGACATGGGTGCGGGAGAGGGGAAAGGGACCACCCTCAATGTGCCCCTACCCCCCGACAGCGGCGATGAGGAGCTCCGCCAGGTGTGCGCGCTTATGGCCCAGGCGGCCCGCCGTTTCAAACCCGACCTGGTGCTGGTCTCCGCCGGCTACGACGGCCACTGGCTGGACGGCATCTCTCAGCTACAGCTCAGCGTGGCCGGTTATGCCCACGTAGCGGAGACCATAAGGGATGTGGCCGGGGAGGTGTGTGGGGGGAGGGTGGTGTTCCTGCTGGAGGGGGGCTATCACTACGCCGCTCTGGCCGCCTCAGTGGTGGCCACTTTTCGGGTGTTGCTGGGCGAGGGGTGGGTGGACCCCCTGGGGCCGCCCCTGCCCTACCCCCCGCCGGACATCTCACCCCTGCTCCGGGGCCTGCGCCACCTCCACGGCCTGGCGGAGGGTGGCTGAAGGGGATAGTCCCGGCTACCGACCCAGGAACTCGGGGGTGCCCCGCTCCAGAAAGGCCTTCTGGCCCCGGGGCCAGTCCTCAGACTTGCAGAGGTAGTTGAAGGCATCGGTCTCAAACCGGATGCCTTCATCCAGGGGTCGTCCTGCGGCGTGCAGCACCGCCTCCTTGGCCGCCCTGGTGGCCAGGGGGCCGTTGGCGGCAATCATCTCCGCCCAGCGCAGGGCCGTGGGCAACAACTCCTGGCGGGACACCACCTGGTTTACGAAGCCGATGCGGTAGGCCTCCTGGGCATCGTAGCGCTTGCCGGTGAGGATGATTTCCATGGCCCGGCCCATCCCCACTATCCGGGCCAGGCGGGAGCAGCCGCCGTCGCCGGGCATGAGCCCCCAGCGGATTTCGGGGTGGCCGAACTCGGCATCTTCCGAGGCGATGCGGATGTCGCAGAACTCGGCCAGCTCGTGGCCGCCAGCCAGGCAGAAGCCGTGGATGGCGGCTATGAGGGGGGTGTAGAACTGGTACCCCCCCGAGATACCACACCAGCCGGGCCCCTGGTGGGCACGGCGCCGGTTCTCCTCGTCGGAGGCGGCGGCGATGTGGGGGATGAGGGTCTTCAGGTCGGCGCCGCTGCAGAAGGCCCGCCCCGCCCCCTGGAGCACCGTCACCCGCACCTCCGGGTCCGCCTTAATCCGGTCCCACACCGCAATGAGCTGCTGGGAGAGCTCCAGGTCCATGCAGTTGAGGTCTTCAGGCCGGTTAAGAGTGACCAGGCCGATGTGCCCCCGCTTCTCATACAACACCTTGCTCATATTCCCTCCTCTGTAACACCAAGATGTCCAAGGGTACTAACCACCACTGCTCGCCCACCCACCCGCTCGGCAGATAGCTCCGGGGGCTTCGCCTCCCAAACATAACCCTGGGGGGGCGGGTGAATGGGAACGAAAATAGCTCCGGCTGACGGCCGGCTTTTCCACCACATGCTACCTCAGTCTCAGGGCATCCATCAAGCTGCGCAGTCCCCCTGTGGGCACAGCTTGACCCCTATCCCGCAGTGTGCTACCATCCGCTCTTGTCAGAGGGGGGATGCCGTGACCAAGAAAGAGAGAGAGGTCCTCAAGCTCCTGGAAAGGGATGCCCGCACCACCCTCGCCCAGCTGGCCACCATGGCGGACATGCCGGAGGCGGAGGTGGCGGCCATTGTAAGCAAGGCCGAGGGGCAGGGGGTTATCCTCAAGTACAAGACGGTTGTAAACTGGGAGAAGGCGGGGGAGGAGCAGGTGTGGGCGCTCATTGAGGTGAAGATATCCCCCCAGCGGGATGTGGGCTTCGATGCTACCGCCGAGCGCATCGCCCGCTTCTCCCAGGCCCGCTCGGTATACCTCGTCTCGGGGACCTATGACCTGGCCGTCCTGGTCACCGGGGACACCATGCACGAGGTGGCTGCCTTTGTGGGCGAGAAGCTGGCACCCCTGGAGGGGGTGCAGGGGACGGTGACCCACTTCATCCTCAAGCGCTTCAAGGAGGACGGCGAGCTAATGCAGGGAGGGGAGGGCACCCAGCGCCTTCCCATCAGCCTTTAGCCGTGGAGCTTCACGGCCTGGAGAGCGCCCTTATCTCCCGCCGCCTGGAGGGTGTATCCGCTTCGGGTATCCGCCGCTTCTTCGACCTGGCCTCCTCCCTGGAGGGGGTGATTTCCCTGGGGGTGGGGGAGCCGGACCGCCCCACCCCATGGCACATCCGGGAGGCGGCCATCTACTCCCTGGAGAGGGGCTACACCACCTATACCTCCAACAAGGGCATCCCCCCGCTGCGCCACGAGATTTCCCGTCACCTGGAGGCCAAATACGGCATATCCTACGACCCGGATACGGAGCTCCTGGTTACCGTAGGGGTGAGCCAGGGACTGGACCTGGCCATGAGGGCACTGCTCAACCCGGGGGACGAGGTGCTGGTGCCCGACCCGGCGTACGTGGCCTATGTCCCCTGCGTCCTGCTGTCGGGCGGTAATCCGGTGCCCCTGCCTACTGCTGAGGCTACCGGCTTCCTGCTCAGTCCCGATACGGTATCCCGGAGCATCACCCCCCGCACCAGGGCCATCCTCTTCGGCTATCCGGCCAACCCCACGGGGGCGGTGATGCCCCGGGAACAGCTCCAGGCCGTTGCCGGGCTGGTGGAGAAGCACTCCCTCATCGCCGTCTCGGACGAAATCTACGCCGGGCTGACCTATGGCGTGCAACACACCTGCTTCGCCGCCCTGCCGGGGATGAAGGAGAGGACCGTCCTCCTGGGGGGGTTCTCCAAGGCCTATGCCATGACGGGGTGGCGGCTGGGCTACGCCTGCGGCCCGGCGGAGCTCATTGAGGCTATGACCCGCATCCACCAGTACACCATGATGTGCGCCTCCACCATGGCGCAGATGGCTGCCCTGGAAGCCTTGAGGAACGGGGAGGCGGCGGCCAGGG
>JAZGBK010000090.1:0-2896 GCA_036476365.1 Dehalococcoidia bacterium | reverse complement strand
TTATAGCCGCCGGGCGGAGGCCTTCACAAAAGCTTGTTGCTGGTCTGGCACCGTGGTACAATTCGGGCGTTTACAGCGAGAAAGGAGGGGGATGAAACTCAAGAACATAGTATACGAGAAGGAAGGGGAGGTCGCCCGCATAATCTTCAACCGGCCGGAGAAGCTCAACGCCTTTGACTTTCCCAAGCAGGGGGGCATCCAGGACGATTTCATCAAAGCCCTGGACATGGCGGAGGAGGACGAGGAGCTCAAGGTGGTGATTATCAAGGGGGCGGGGCGCTCCTTCTGCTCCGGACACGACCTGAACACGGTGGGCCATATCTATGGCATGGGCACCAAGTCCGGTGACAAGCGTGCCTCCCAGCGCACCCGGCTGCGGGTGGACCGGAACTGGCTGGAGGGCGTCCACGCCCGGCTGCTGAACTTCTACAAGGTGACCATCGCCCAGGTCCACGGCCACTGTATAGGAGAGGGACTGGCCATAGCCCTGTGCTGTGATATCTTCCTGGCGGCGGAGACATCCATGATTGGGTGCACCGAGCAGCGGCTGGGCTTCGCCGGCTCCGGCATCGGCTACATCCCCATCCTGATGCAGTCGGTGGGTATAAAGCGGGCCAGGGAGATGATGCTCACCGGCCGGCAGCTTAACGGCAGGGAGGCCGAGGCCGCCGGGCTGTGCGCCCGTTGGTACCCCGATGACAAGCTGGAGGAGGAGGCCGAGAAGACGGCCAAGGCCATCACCCTGCTCCCCAGCGACGGGCTGGCCATAGGTAAGGCGACCACTCAACTGGTGTACGATATGATGGGCCTGGGTATGGGCCACACCATCGGCTACATCAGCCATACCCTGTTCACCAACCTGGTGTATGCCCCCGGCGAGTTCAACTTCTTCCGGGAGAGACGGGAGAAGGGCACCAAAGCCGCCTTCCACCAGAGGGACGAGCGCTACGCCGGGGTGGTGAAGTAGGGGGCAACACCCACGGAGCAACCTCCTGAAATAGAGGCCACTTCCCCACCCTTCCCCCTGGCCTACGAGACCACACTGGTGGGCCACCCGTTGCTGTACTTCCCACGGGTGACCTCCACTATGGATGTGGCCCGTCAGGAGGTGGGGCGGGGGGCCGCCGAGGGCACGGTGGTGCTGGCCGGGGAGCAGACCTCGGGGCGGGGGCGGCAGGGGCGGAGCTGGCTCTCCCCTCAGGGAAGCATCGCCCTTTCCGTGGTCTTCCGCCCTTCCCTCTCCCATCTACATGCCATAGTCATGATAGTGCCCCTGGCCGTGGTGAGGGCGGTGCGGCGGGCCACCGGCCTGGAGACGGGCATCAAGTGGCCCAACGATGTCATCCTAAGGGGGAAGAAGGTGTGTGGGGTGCTGGTGGAGAGCGGGCTGCGGGGGGGGCAGGTGGACTACGCCATAGCCGGCCTGGGGCTCAATGTGGACTTTGACCCCACCGCCTATTCGGAGATAGCTGCCATAGCTACGAGCCTCTCGGCAGGGCTGGGCCGCTCCCTACCCCTGGGGGAGGTGCTGGGCCCCCTGTTAGAGGAGCTGGACGGTCTCTACCTGTCCCTCCGGGCCGGGGAGCCGGTGTACCGGGAGTGGCAGGCCCACCTGGAGACCATCGGCCAGCGGGTGATGGTGCGGGGGGAGGGGTGGCAGGAGGAGGGAACCGCCGAGGGGGTGGACCCCGACGGTAGCCTCCTCCTGCGCCGGGAAGATGGCACCCTGCACCGCCTCTTCAGCGGCGAGGTGCTCAGCCTTCGCTCTTAGACCCTCCGCGTCCTCCCATGCCGCGCATATTCTGGGTGAAGGCCTCAAGTATGTCCAGGGGCAGCGGGAAGACAATCGTGTTGGTGCGCTCGGTGGCTATGGTGGTCAGCGTTTGCAGGTAGCGTAGCTGGAGGGTGGCCGGCTGGCTGCCGATGATCTTGGCGGCTTGGGCCAGTTGCTTGGATGCCTGGAATTCGCCCTCGGCGTGGATTATCTTGGCCCGCCGCTCCCGCTCGGCCTCGGCCTGGGCGGCCATGGCCCGCTGCATGGCGTCGGGCAGCTCCACATCCTTCACCTCCACCATGCTCACCTTGATGCCCCAGGGCTCGGTGGCCTCGTCAATTATGTCTCGCAGGGACTCGTTGAGCTTCTCCCGCTCGGCCAGCAGCTCGTCCAGGCTGGACTTGCCCAGCACGCTGCGCAGGGTGGTCTGGGCTATTTGGAAGGTGGCCATGCGGAAATCGGCCACATTGACGATGGCCTGTTCAGCGTGCACCACCCGGAAATAGACTACCGCATTCACCCTCAGGGTGACATTGTCCTTGGTGATGGCGTCCTGGGCGGGCACATCCAGGGTCACCACCCGGGTGTCCACCTTGCGTATGGTGTCTATGAAGGGTATCATGAAGCGCACCCCGGGGGCCTTGATACCCACCAGGCGGCCCAGCCGGAAGTGGACCCCGGACTCGTACTGCCAGATAATCCTTACCGCCGCCGGTGCAATGACGAGCACCAGCACGCCGATTATGCCAAATATCCACAGCAGATTCACGCCTTACCTCCTACCTTTTCCTTTTTGGTGACCGTTAGCTTGAGACCGTGGACCTCCTTAATCGCCACTTCCTCCCCGGGCTGGGCGCTCCCCTCATCTATCATGGCCTCCCACAGCTCCCCCATGCCGGCTACGGTGCCACTGGGGTTGAGTGGGGTGCGCGCCACGACTATCTGTCCCACCATCCCCTCGGAGCCCCAGGTCTGAGGCCGGCGGTGGGTGCGTATGACCGCCCTGAAGGCGAAGAAGAAGAACCCGGTGAGGAAGATGGCCACCCCGGCTATCAGGCCGGGGTGTATGGAGAAGGCCGGGGAGCCGCTGAAGAGGAGTATGGAGCCCGCTATAAGGGAGGC
>JAZGBK010000009.1:0-3063 GCA_036476365.1 Dehalococcoidia bacterium | reverse complement strand
GGGCAGGTTTTGGGATAATATGGAGATTGGGGTTATGTAATGCCTGGCGACGATATAAAGACGGCTTTTGAACGCGCCTGGGAAAAGGCCCAGCGGATAGAGGCCCCCGACGGTAAGATGAAAGAGCTCCAGTACGGGCCCGATGGCGCCCGGCTGGTGGCCCGCTTCCTGAAAGAAGATGGCGTTGACCTGGCCCAGGAGCTGGCGGCCTATCCCCCTGAGGTGAGGCAGTACGTGGAGAAGGGAGTCCAGAGCACCCTGGTGAGCAACATCACCCTGCCCAGGATGGCGCGCCTGCGCCGGGACAGTGACCGGGCCATGGAAGGGCTGATGGCTCTCAAACGGGACAAGAGCCGCTTTGCCTCCTTCAGGGACAAGGTAGAAGCCCTGTTTGCCTACTACGAGCGGGCCCGACAGGAGACCTACAATAACCTGCGTCAGGAGACCGAAGCCGCCCTGCGGCAGCAGATGCGGCAGCAGGGCGTTAACTCTGAGATGCGGATAGATGTGGAAAACCACCCGGAGTTCCGCCAGCGCTGGCAGGAGCTCTCCGCCAGCCTGGACAGGGAAGCCGAGGAGCGCCTGGGGATGCTCATGGGAGAGCTGAACCAGATAAGTTAACCGGGGAGGGAGTATGGCCGGGGGGGAAGTGCGTTTTTCTCACCAGCCCCAGTTGAACCAGCCGGTGCTGCTGGCCGCCTGGCCCGGCATCGGCCAGGTGGCGTTAAACGCCGCCACTTACCTCAGGGAGCAGTTAGGGGCGTCCGAGTTCGCCCAAGTGGCTCCTGAGCCCTATTTTGACCTGGGGGGCGTCCTCGTGGAGGAGGACATCATCCAGCCACCCAAATTCCCTCAGAGCTCTTTCTTCGCCTGGCGCCACCCGGATGGCGGACAGGACATTATCATCTTCACCGGAGAAGCCCAGCCCTCGGTCCAGGGCTACCAGTTCGCCCACATAGTGCTGGACGTGGCCACCAGGCTGGGGGTCCGGAGGGTATTTACCCTGGCGGCAGCCCTGCTGAACGAGCTGCCCGATGTGGCCCGGGTGTGGGCGGCGGTGAGCCACCCCAGCCAGAGGCAGGAGCTGGAACGGTACGGAGTGGCCCTCAAGGGAGATTTTTACATAGCCGGCATGAATGGCCTGCTGCTGGCTGTGGCCCAGGAGCAGGGCCTGGAGACTACCTGCCTGCTGGGGGAGACGCCCCGCTTTGCCCCTCATGTAGAGAACCCCGCCGCTTCCCTGGCGGTGCTGGAGGTCCTGGTGTCCCTGCTGGGCCTGCCGTTGGACATGACTGACCTGCGGAGGGAGGCCACACAGGCCAGGACCGAGCTGAAGCGCCTGCTGGCGGAGAGCCGCAAGGAGTTCATAGACCGCTTTACTGTCCCTCTCTGGGAAGAGAAGGACGAGGAGGAGAGAGCCTGATGGGTAGGCTTGGACCACCAGAGCTAATTATCATCCTGGTCATCGTGCTGCTCCTGTTCGGGGCCACCCGCCTGCCCAAGCTGATGCGTTCCATGGGCGAGGGCGTCAAGGAGTTCCGCAAAGGGGTGAGCAGCCTGGAGGAGGGGGAGAAGAAGGGCCGGGGCAAGACCCGCAGCAAGACCAAGAAGGCCTAACCCTCTTTGGCCTCCACCGGCTCGGCTGCCGGTCCCGGTGCCAGCAGCCGGACCAGCCATATCCCCAGCTCATAGAGCACCATGACGGGGACGGCAATCAGGGTCTGGTTAACCGGGTCCATAGTGGGGGTAATGATAGCCCCCACCACGAAGGCCATTACCACCGCCCACCGCCGCCCCCGGGCCAGGGTGCGATAGCTGACAAGGCCCATCTTGGCCAGGAAAAGCATCGCCAGCGGCGTCTCAAACACTACCCCCGTCCCTACCATCAGCCGGGTAACCACCGATATGTAGTTCCCTATCCGTATCTGGGGTGTGGCTATGTCCTCCCCGAAGTGAAGCAGGAAGTCCAGGGCGGGGGGCAGGAAGATAAAGTAGCTGAACAGGGCACCGCCTACAAAGAGAAGGGTGGCCATGGGCAGCATCCAGTAGAGGTAGCGCTTCTCCCGGGGCGTAAGCCCGGGAGCAATGAACATGACCAGCTCATAGAGAAACACCGGCAGGCCGATGGTGAACCCTCCCATCAGGGCCACTTTGAAATAGGTGGACAGCATCTCGGTGACATCTATGAACACCGGCTTTATGCCACCGGCGGGGATGAGGAGGGCGTGAAAGATGCGTGGGGTGACGATAAAGACTAGGCCCGTGCCCAGGGCAAAGGCCAGGGCAGTTATTAGTAGGCGGTGCCTCAACTCCTCCAGGTGCTGGCCCAGGGAGAGCTGCTTATCCCTTCGGCTTGTGGCTTTCCGGCTCGTCTTCTGCCTCATCCAGTAGAGCCCTGGTGAACTCCACACTCAGCTCCCGCATCTCTCGCACTTTCTTCCCAGCAGAGCGGGCGGTGCGGGCCAGCCGCCGGGGACCCAGGACCAAAAGGGCAATCACCATGACCACCAGCAGTTCGTAGGGGTGTACGCCCATAAAGTCCATGCTACCACCACCATGGTATCACATTCTTAGATAGGCAGCTTGCAGGGGGGGGTGGTGCCCGGAGTTCGTTTACCAACCATTCTTTGCCCGCTCCCTTGACGCAGTGGTCCCAGACTGGTAGGCTTGCTCATACTATACAGAAGGAGAGCCAGTAATGTTTGTCAGGATTTACTCCGGCGAAGACGGGCAGTCCCACTTTGAGGAGTTGGAGCTACCCACTGCGCCGGTGGGACAGGCCCCCTTCCAGGCAGCCACCGGCATCGGCTTCCGCCGTTCTGAGCCGGGCGATTTCATGGACTGGCACAATGCACCACGGCGTCAGTATGTCATTACCCTGTCCGGACAGGTGGAGTTTGGCATAGGCGATGGGACACTGCGGCGGATGGGTGTGGGTGACGTGCTGCTGGCGGAAGACCTGACGGGCCGGGGCCACACCAGCAGGGGGGTGAGCAGCGAGCCCCGGGTGTGCGTCGCCATACCCCTGGCCTGAGAAGCGCCGGGCGAGACCTCAGAGTACGA
>JAZGBK010000089.1:0-3507 GCA_036476365.1 Dehalococcoidia bacterium | reverse complement strand
CTTTCCTGAGGCAGGCCGAACGAATGAGGCTCGAGATCAACCCCTCTTCCGGTAAGGAGGTTCAGAGCCTGGTCGAAAAGGTATTTGCGAGTCCTCCGACCGTCATCAAGAGGATCGCAGACATTTTGGGACGTTAGTGCCGCCGCATCGATATGGCTGATTCTTGGTTTCTGTGGGAGACCCGAAATGAAAAAGGTAATGGGGGAGTTTTCTCAGCTGCATGGTTGAGCGGAGTTGAGATCAAATAAGACGCTAGGTGGTGGAAATGGCTCAAATTTTTCCGGAGGCGAAGTTGGACCGTGTCGGGTTAGAGGATGTTTGGATTCCCAGTGTTTGCCGGGTCTGTTCAAACGGCTGCGGGATCAAAGTCCATCGCCGAAATGGTGTCATTGTAAAGATAGAGGGTCTTCCCGAGAGCCCCCACAACTACGGAAAAATATGTGCTAAGGGAAATGCTCATATCATGAGTATGTATGACCCGGCCCGCCCTCAATCCCCGCTGGTGAGGACCAACCCCGAAAAGGGGGTGGGCGTTGATCCGAAGTGGAAGGAAGTGACCTGGGATGAGGCCCTGGAGATGGTGGTTGCCAGAGTCCGGGCGGCGGTGAAGGACGACCCCAGAAAGCTGGTTATTCTCCAAGGTACAGGCGAGCCGGACTGGGTGGGGAGCTCTATTGGGGCCTTCGCCAAAGCCGTGGGCACCCCCAACAGGGCGGGTGGTCCCGTTTTCGCCACCCATGTGGATGCCTGCTATTTGATAAACGGCACCATGCATGTAGAGATGGACCTGCCTCGCTGCCGTTACCTGATGCTGTTTGGCTCGCAGCGGGGCGGGGTCGTGGGCCACGACACCATGCGGGCGGCCCGGGAGATAGCCGAGGGCCAGGCCCGGGGTATGAAGCTGGTGGTGGTGGACCCCATATGCACCCCTATGGCATCCAAGGCTAGCGAGTGGGTGTCCATTCGCCCCGGCACCGATGGCGCCCTGGCTCTATCCATGATGCATGTCTTGGTGAACGAGCTGGGCATCTATGACCGGAAGTTTCTCCAGGCCCACACCAACATCCCGTACCTAGTTGGTGATGATGGCCGGTATATGCGGGAGCAGGACTCGGGCAAGCCACTGGTATGGGATGAGGCCTCGCAGAAGCCCTGCCCCTTCGATGACTCGGGCTCCCCTGCCCTGGAGGGGGAGTTTCAGGTCGATGGCCGGTCCTGCCAGCCCGCCTTTTCCAGGCTGAAGGAACACCTGAAGCAGTATGGCCCGGAGAAGGTGGCCGAGGCCACCACAGTATCGGCGGACCGAATACGCCGGCTGGCGCGGGAGTTTGGGGAGGCGGCAAGCATCGGTAGCACCATCGTGATAGAAGGCAAGCAGATGCCTTACCGCCCTGCCTCTACCTTTTGTGATAGCCGGGGGCTATCCTCCCACCAGTTTGGCATGTGGGCCAGCATGAGCGTTCACATGCTCAACCTGATCGTGGGGGCACTGGACGTTCCCGGCGGCAGCCTGAGCACCAACATTCTGGGCCCGGGCGAGCAGCTTCGGGTGGGGGAGAGCGCCGACGGGCTGGTGGTGGCTCCCGGCGAGGTGCGCTCCTACCCCACACGCCAGGTCCGGGCCCCCCAGACCGTGAACCTGCGGGAGATGATCCCCATGGGACGGGCCATGGGTACCGTCATGATGGGGCTGAGCCTTCTGCACCATCCCCACCTCTTGCCCTACGAGCCGGAGATGCTCATCCTCAACAACTTCAATATAATGATGTCTGGGGTAGACCCGCCTACGCAGGCCCAGACCTTCGGTAAGTTCCGGTCGATCGTCTTTCTGGGAGACGGGCTATGCGAGACTGCTGAGATGGCCGATATATTCCTCCCCCTGCCTCTCCCGGCTCAGAGGCTGGACTTTCCCATGAACTCTATGCGGGGATGGATCAACGGCGACCAGTGGTATTTCACCCTGCGCCAACCCGTGCTTCCAGGGAAGTCTGCGGGAATGCACCCCGCTGAGGTCTACCTGGAGCTGGCCGAGCGGCTCGGTGTGCTGGAGCAGTTTATAACGCATTGGAACACCGGTCTCGGCTTGAAGGAACCCTACCTGCTGGAAGCCAGTCGAAGGTACTCGGTGGAAGAGATCATTGACCGCCACATAAAATCCACCGTGGGTGCCGAGCATGGGCTTGCGGAGCTCCGTGAGAAGGGCTTTGTGGCCTTCCCCCGCACGTTGGCGGAGAGGTTCCCCAGGGCCATGACCAGGCTGCCCCGGGTCCACATTTACTTCGAGTTCCTGCTGGAGGTGGGTCAGCAGTTAGCCAGCGTGACCGCGGAGGCGGGGCTGAAGATGGACACCAAGGGCTTTCAAGCCCTCCCTTGCTGGTACCCCTGTGCTGCTCAGGAGAAGGCCTCTCCAGACTACGACCTTATCGCCGTCAACTACAAGCTTCCCTTCCATGCCAAGACCTGGACCCAGGACAATCCGTGGCTTGCCGAGCTTGCCAGCCATCACCCTTACGCCTACAAGCTTCTGGTCAACGCGGAGACGGCTGCCCGCAAGGGCATTGCCGACGAAGACCAGATCATGGTGGAGACGGCCACGGGGGCTAGCGTTCGGGGAATTGCCAAGATCTCACAGTGTGTCCACCCCGAGGTCGTCGGCATAGCTGCCGCCTTCGGCCACTGGGCCCAGGCTCGGCCGACGGCACGACACCGGGGCATGCACTTCAATTCCCTGGTGCCTTACCATCTGGATCAGATTGACCCTATGGCTGGTCTCATGGATGCATGCGTGAAGGTCAAGGTGAGTAAAGTGAGACCTTAGTCAATTTAAGCGCTATTCAAGGGCGGAGGGTAAGCTGATATGGGTATCCCGTTCGAAAAATATGTGGCGGCAGTGGCGCAGGCGGCGCCGGTTTTTCTTAGCCGTAAGGCCACGGTGGAAAAGGCATGCCGCCTAATTCGGGAGGCCGGAAAGGAAGAGGCAAGACTGGTGGTCTTCAATGGAATCACAAGGTAAGAGGCGAGGCTCTGCACCTGAGGACCTGAGGCCAAAGCACTAGCGCACTCAGGGAGGAACCATTTATGAAGTGTCCGCATTGTCTGGAAAACTTTCACGCCAGCCTGCAAACGCGGGAGGTGATACAGGACGAAGATGGAGTTTGGGAAGTCCAATCCGCAATGTGCCCATCCTGCAAAAAGGTGACGATCTTCCTGAGCACAAAGAAGACACTGCAACACGACCCCCACAGGCAGATACAGATATGGCCTAAAGAATTCGACCGCTCGCCGCTTCCACCAGAGGTAACCGAGCCATTCGCTACCGAATACTATGAGGCGTGTCTTGTTCTTCCCTATAGTCCAAAGGCGAGTGCTGCCTTGAGTCGCCGTTGTCTCCAAGCGCTCCTTCGTGAGAAAGCTGGTGTTAAGCCGAGCGACCTCAGCAGGGAAATCGATCAGGTAGTCGCATCTAAAGCGCTTTCTCCAGACCTCGCTGAGGCGCTTGATGACATC
>JAZGBK010000088.1:0-2934 GCA_036476365.1 Dehalococcoidia bacterium | reverse complement strand
CTCCTTCAGCCGGCTGCGCCCCGAAGGGGACTTCGTGGGCTCCACCTCCGGGGTGGCCTCGGGGCCAGTGTCCTTTATGAAGATTTTGATGTCACCACGGATGTGACCAAGCAGGGCGGCACCCGCCGGGGGGCCAACATGGGCATCCTCAGCATCCACCACCCCGACATCTGCAGCTTCATCACCGCCAAGGCCGACCCCAACGCCTTCGTGAACTTCAATATCTCGGTGGCCGTCACCGCTATCTTCATGCAGGCCGTAGAGGCCGATGCCGAGTACGACCTGATAAACCCGCGTACCGGAGAGGTGCGCAGCCGCATCCGGGCACGGGAGGTCTTTGACCTCATAGTGGACTCCGCCTGGCGCACCGGCGACCCCGGCGTGGTGTTCATAGACCGTATCAACGAGGCCAACCCCACCCCACACCTGGGCAGCATTGAGTCCACCAACCCCTGCGGGGAGCAGCCCCTGCTGCCCTTTGAGTCCTGCAACCTGGGCTCCATCAACCTGGCCCACATGCTCCGCCGCCAGAACGGCCACTATGAGATGGACTGGGAGCGGCTGGAAGGCACCGTGGCCACCGCCGTACGCTTCCTGGATGATGTCATAGATATGAACAGCTACCCCACCCCCCAGATTGCCGAGATGACCCGTGCCAACCGCAAGATTGGCCTGGGGGTGATGGGCTTCGCCGATGCCCTGCTGCGGCTGGGCATCCCTTACGACTCCGAGGAAGCACTGCAGGTGGCCGAAGAGGTAATGGCCTTCATCTCCACCAAGGCCGACGCCGCCTCGGCGGCCCTGGCCGAGGCGCGGGGCCCCTTCCCTACCTTCGCAGGTTCCATCTATGACAAGCCCGGCCAGCCCAGGCCCCGCAACGCCACCCGCACCACCATCGCCCCCACCGGCACCCTGAGCATCATCGCCGGCTGCTCCAGCGGCATCGAGCCCCTGTACGCCCTCTACTTCGAGCGCCACATCCTGGACAACCAGCGCTTCGTGGAGCTCAACCCCGTGTTTGAGGAGATAGCCCGGGAGGAGGGCTTCCACTCCCAGGAGCTCATCCAGGCCCTGGCCGATGGCACCCCTCTGAAGGACATTAAGGCGGTGCCGGAGCGGGTGGACCGGCTGTTCGTCACCGCCCACGATGTCACCCCCGAATGGCATGTGCGCATGCAGGCGGCCTTCCAGAAGTCCACCGATAACGCCGTCTCTAAGACGGTGAACCTGCCCCACCACACCACCCGGGAGGATATAGAGCGGGTATACCTCATGGCCTACCACCAGGGTCTCAAGGGCATCACCATCTTCCGGGACGGCAGCAAGGGTGCCCAGGTGCTCTCAGTGCCCGGGGCCGCTGCGGGGGAGGAGAAGGTATTGGTGGAGGCGACCACCCTTCGCCAAGCTCAGGGCGAGACCCTCACCCCCCGCCGCCGCAGCAAGCTACTGCGCGGGGTCACTGAGAAGGTGACCACCGGTTGCGGCAACATCTATGTGACCGTCAACTCGGATGACAAAGGTGTATGCGAGCTGTTCGCCAGCCTGGGCAAGGCGGGGGGCTGTGCCTCGGCCCAGCTTGAGGCCACCAGCCGCCTCACCTCCATGGCCCTGCGCTCCGGGGTGGACATTCCCTCCCTGGTGAAACACCTCAAGGGCATCCGGTGCTCTAATGTGGCCTGGGACGGTGGCCATGCTGTCCTCTCCTGCGCCGACGCCATCGCCCGGGTGCTGGAGAAGCACATGGTAGGGGTAGAGGCACCGGAGTCAGCCGCCGGGGGCGATAACGGCAGCTCGCCCATTGCGGACCCGCCCACATCCCATCCTCCCGAGAGCATGGGCGGCAACACCGCCGGGATGTGCCCCGAGTGCGGCAGCGGCCTCATCTACCAGGAGGGCTGCTATCTGTGCCACGCCTGCGGCTACACCAAGTGCTCGTGACGGCAGCGCCAAAGCACTTTCGATTACGGGTCGTAGCCAGCGAGGGAACCACCGCCGCCGGGGTTCAGACACATATACGATAGAATACCCGGCCTCTGGCTGGTACTCGATATCGAGAGCTGAGCTCAGCCCACCGCCCCCTCCAACCCACCCCGCCACGCCCGGCCAATCTCGTCCAGAGAGAGGTCAGTAAGGCCCGACACGGTGACGCGCGTACCCCCTGTGGCACCAAGTTTGGTGACGGGGACACGGAGGCGGGAGGCCAGGGCTTCCAGAGCCGGGACGAACTCCGGCGATACGGAGACCACGATACGGCTGGGGGCCTCGCCGAAGAGGGCGGCGTCCCACCGGTCCTCAACGCGCCAGTCACCCCCCCGGAACCCCACCCCACCCATGATGCACGCCTCCACCAGGGCCACCAGCAGGCCGCCGTCGGAGCAGTCGTGGGCCGACCTCACCAGCCCCCGCCGCATGGCCGATAGGCACAGCCGCTGCACCCGCCTCTCCATGTTCAGGTCAATGCGGGGGCGGCCCGCCACCAGACCGTGGGCCATGTCCAGGTACAAGCTGCCGCCTAAAGAGCTTGCCCCTCCACCCCACGGCCCCAGCAGCAGCACCAGGTCGCCCTCCCCCCGGAATCCGGAGGGGCAGCGCCGCCCCAGGTCGCTCAACACCCCCAGCATGCCCACCACCGGGGTGGGGTAGATGGCCTGGCCCTGGGCCTCGTTGTACAGACTCACATTGCCGCTGATGACACTGACCCTTAGCCTGCGGCAGGCGGCGGCCATACCCCGGATGGCCTCCTTGAGCTGGTAGAACACATCGGGCCGCTCCGGGTTGCCGAAGTTGAGGCAGTTGGTTATGGCCAGGGGCCGGGCGCCGGAGCACACCACATTGCGGGCGGCCTCGGCCACCGCCATCGCCCCCCCGGCGAAGGGGTCCAGGTAGGTATAGCGGCCGTTGCCGTCGGTAGAAAGGGCCAGTCCCCGACGGGTG
>JAZGBK010000087.1:0-6993 GCA_036476365.1 Dehalococcoidia bacterium | reverse complement strand
TGAATTCTTGAAGGCAATGGGTGCTCAGAGGGTTATTAATGCTTTCTATCCACTACGTGATTCACTTCAACACAGAGAATTGCCGATAGGCGTGCAGTTGCAAAAGAGTCCTGACAAGGCAAAGAATGTTTTTGAACTCAATAGCGAGACCTCTGGAAGGCTCGGGGAGATTTCTGATTCGCTTACTTTCATTATCAGGGGTAATCCCTGCTTCTTAGACCCACTACCATTTATCCAATGGGCACAGGAGGAAACGATTAGGTTAGTTAACCGTGTTCTTTCATCTATCGATTGGGATTCGGTCTGCATGACTCTACCAAAAGATATCCAAGACAAAATACACGCAAGCAATGAGAGTTATGAACAAGGGTTTGGCCAGTCATTGGGGTGGCCAGAAGAGCCTCTATACTTTTGAATCGTGTACTCTACTCGTTTTAAGATCTCGTCATTGGGTGAACAAAAAGCCACATTGCTGGTTGGGGCGGAGCTCCCTGCGGTCCCTGGCTATCAGGGTGCAGACAGGCACCATGCGGCAGGCCTTATCCCGGCTTGGTCAGAGACCGCCTGGCCCAGTCCTGGCCCAGGTGGAAGGCATCCAGGTTGAGCTGCAGAAGGGGCTGCTTTTCCACCGATTTGCTTATGGCCGACTCGGCCACCCCAAAGCGGGCTTCCAGCTCCTGCTCCACCGGCTCCGCGGCCAGCGTCCCGGCGGCCTCCACATACACCCCCAGCATCACCAGGTTGGCCACCAGGGTATCGCCCAGGGAAGTGGCTAACTCAAGGGCAGGCACGGCCAGGCTCCGGACCGGAAACTCCTCTATCTCTCGGGGCAGGCCGGCGGCCTCGGTGATGAGCAGTCCGCCGGGGCGGACCCGGTTGCGGAAGGGGAGGAGCTGGGAGTTGTCCAGCACCATCATCACATCCCCCTGGAACACCAGGGGGCTGGCGATTTCCTCGGAAGAGAGGATAACCATACACTCACAGGGGCCCCCCCGCATGGAGGTGGTGAAGTTGGGGAACCGGGTGACCCACGGGTAGCGCCGGGAGCCAGCCCGGGCCAGGAGGGTGCCCGTCCACACCACCCCGCTGCCTCCGACACCAACCACGGCTATCTCGTGTCTGAACCCCATCTCAGCCCACCTCCGACACATTCTTGAACTCTCCCAGCGGGAACTGGGGGATAACCTCCCGCTCAATACGGTCCATGCACTCCCCGGGGCTGAGGTGCCAGTCCGGGGGGCAGGGGGAAAGGACCTCCACATAGCTGAAACCGACATCGTTCACCTGTTTGAGGAGGGCCGTCTTGATGAACTTCTTGGCACGCTGAAAGTTGGCCGGAGAGCTTACCGAGCCCCGCGCCGCATAGGCCACCCCCTCCAGGGTGGAGAGCAGCTCGGGTGCCCGGATGGGGAACCCCTCCCGCCTCACATCCCGTCCGAAGGGGCTGGTGGTGGTCTTCTGCCCTAACAGGGTGGTGGGGGCCATCTGGCCCCCGGTGGTGCCATAGTTGCCGTTGTTTACCATGATGACCGTGATGCGCTCCCCCCGGATGGCAGCGTGCATGGTGGGCTCCATGCCGATGGCCCAGGTATCCCCGTCCCCCTGGTAGGTAAGCACCACCAGGTCGTTGTCGCTCACCCTCTTCATGGCGGTAGCCACATCGGCGGGGCGGCCGTGCGCCGTGTACACCCACTCCACATTGAGCATCATGCCGATGGGGCCGCCACAGGTAGCCCCGGTGACGCCGACGGCCCTGCCGTCCAGCTCCAGCTCCTCCAGGGCCTCGGCCACCATCGTCCACACCAGGGGGTGCCCGCAGCCGGGGCAGGTGATTATGGGAGCAGCGGCCCTTTTATACAGGGACGGCGGCTTGTGCACCTGCTCTTTGCGTGTCATTGGGCTACTCTCCTTATCTCTTCCTCAATTCTCTCGGGGAAGATGAGGCCCATCTCCTGGGCAGTGTGGCGGGCCAGTGCCCCCAGGAAATGGATAGGGGCCTGGCCTTCCACCCCCAGCCTCACATCCTCCACCATCTGCCCCAGGCTGTCCTCCACCACCAGAAAGCGGCAGCCCCGCTGTGCCCTCTGGCTAAGGGCCTCATACGGGAAGGGGTATAGGGTGATGGGGCGGAACCAGCCCGCCTTCACTCCCTGCTGCCGGGCCAGCTCCACCGCCCTCTTGGATGCCTGGGCGGTATAGCCGTAGGCCACCACCACCACTTCGGCGCCATCATCGTCGCTTTCGTAGCGGACCTCCTGCGCCTGCATGAGGTTGTGCTTCCGGTCCAGCGCCTCCAGCAGGGAGAGGTAGTTGAGGTGGGGCGGCCAGGGGGTCAGGCCCTGGGAGCAGCCTATCAGCCGCTTTTTCCGGTCCTTCTGGCCGTCCCGGCCCCGGATAGCCCAGTCCTTCTCGGGGAGGGGTTCAAACTCCAGGGGGTGGGGCTCCAGCCATTCCATGGTCAGCCCAATCACGGCATCGGAGAGGACGATAGCGGGGTTGCGGTACTTGTCCGCCAGGTGGAAGGCCAGTTGCATCAGGTCGTGGGTCTCCTGCACCGAGGCCGGGGCCAGCACGATATTCTTGTAGCCGCCGTGCCCCCCTCCCTTGGTAACCGATAGGTAGTCCATCTGGCCGTGGCGGGTGGTGCCCTGCCCCGGCCCTCCCCGTTGCACCAGGACGATAACGCAGGGCAGCTCCGCATTGGACAGGTGGGACATGGTCTCCTGCATCAGCGACCACCCCGGGCTGGAGGTGGAGGTCATGGCCCGCACCCCGCAGGCCCCGGCCCCGAAAAGGAGGTTTATGGCCGATGTCTCCGAGGGTGCCTGAAAGAAGACCCTCCCCTCCGGGGGGAACTTGCGGGCAAACCACTCGGCCACCTCGTTCTGGGGGGTGATGGGGTAGCCGAAGAAGGCCTTACACCCGGCGTGATACGCCCCCCACCCTACCGCCTCGTTGCCGATAGCCAGAAAACGCTCTCCCATAGTCCTTGCCCCCGCCGCAGAATTTGCCCCCATTCTATAGCCTGCCACGCCCCGCTGCAAACCGTGCTCACCATGGTGATACGGATGCCCATTCTCGTACATATGGATAGACTGCTACCGGCCCTTCCCCTGGAAGGGCGGGGGCAACGGCCGCCACTTCTCCACTACCCCCTCCCCCCGGTAGCGATGTCCTGGCGCCAAAACCACACTGCCTTGACGTGCCCACCCCGGCTTTGCTATTATTCCCCAATCCGGGCTTGGCCCGCAGGAGGAGGCAGCCATGGCTGTGGTCACCCGTTACCCTTCCCGGCCCCTGGAGTGCTGGCAGCAGATGAAAGAGCTCCGACGCGTGCTCTTCAAGCGCTCCTGGCAGGCCCGGGAGATGGGCGGCCTGGCGGTGGCCACCCAGAACCCCGCCCACCCCCTTATCGCCGGGCTGGGCCTCTTCGGCCGTCGCCTCTACGGTCCCTACTTCAGCAAGGCCATGCGGGAACCGGATGTCCTCCTGCGGTACCACCAGGCGGCCGATGCCCGGGGCTTCCCCCGGGGGGAGATGTGCTCCTCCATGCACCATTACCTGGGGGAGATGGCGCTGGGCCTGACCACTACCGACCCCATCTCCGGCGCACACAACCCGGTGGACTTTGTGCTGGAGGTGCAGTTCTGCCACTCGGTGGGCAAGATGGCCCAGATAGCCTCGGAGACGCTGGGGGTGCCCCACTGGGTGCTGGATATACCCCAGCAGGATGGGGAGGCGGCGGTAAACTATGTGGCGGCCCAGATGGCCGATGCCATAGACTGGATGGTGAAGGTCACCGGCCGTGAATACCACGACGAGTGGCTGGCTGCGGCGGTGGAGAACTGGTGGGAGCAGGCGGCGCTGTGGGCACGCATCTCCCAGGTGAACCAGGCGGTGCCCGCCCCGGTGGACATGCGCCAGCTCTCGGCCCTGGAAATCCTCTCCATTGTGGGCGGCCACGACCGTTCGGTGGTGGACTTCTATCAGGCGGTGCTAGACGAGCTTCAGGCCCGGGTGGCCGAGGGCATCTCCGCCAACGGGGTGGAGACCTGCCGCCTCGTCCACGAGGGTGAGCCTATGTACTACGATGAGGGCTTTGTGCACCGGCTGGCCAGGCGCTACGGTGCGGTGACTATAGGCGGCTTTGTCACCTTCTGCCAGGGGCTGTGGAATATAGATGAGGGGGGGCGGTGGACCCCCGGCCCCCGTTTCGGCGAGTTAGGGGTGAGCCTCCACAGCCGGGAGGATGCCCTGCGGCTGCTGGCCCGCTGCTATGTGGAGCACAGCCCTATCTACCGCTGTCAGCGGCTGGAGGAGAAGGCGGGGGAGTACGTGAACCGTGCCAAAGACTGGCATTGCAACGGGGCGGTGCTGCACATGGACATCGGCTGCCACAGCCAGGGCGCCGGCGTCCTGGAGGCGCGCCAGGCCCTGGAGCAGGCGGGCATCCCTACCGTTACCTACGAGGCCAGCAACGGTGACGCCCGGGACTTCTCCCCTTCCCAGGTCACTGACCAGCTGGAGCCCTTCCTGGAGCGGCTGGGGCTGACCCTCCTGGAGTAGCCCGTGCCCGCCGGCTCAGTCGTGGAGGTGACAGGCCACCAGGTGGCCCTCCCTGGGCAGCAGCTCCGGCTCCTCCCGGGGGCAGCGGTCAAAGGCCCAGGGGCACCGGGTGTGGAAGCGGCAGCCGGAGGGCGGGTCTATGGGGGAGGGCACATCCCCCGTTAGCAGGATGCGCTCCTTCCTGCGGTGGGGGTTGGGGATGGGGACGGCGGAGAGCAGCGCCTTGGTGTAGGGGTGGAGGGGGTTCTGGAACATGCCCGCCTTGGGGGCCACCTCGGCCAGCTTCCCCAGGTACATGACGGCGATGCGGTCCGAGATGTGCCCGATGACGGACAGGTCGTGGGCGATGAAGAGGTAGCTGAGGCCGAACTCGTGGCGCAGGTCGGCCAGCAGGTTGAGTATCTGGGCCTGGATGGAGACATCCAGGGCGCTCACCGGCTCATCGGCCACGATAAGCCGTGGGTTCAAGGCCAGTGCCCGGGCGATGCCGATGCGCTGTTTCTGGCCGCCGCTGAACTCGTGCGGGTAGCGCACGGCGTGCTCCCTCTCCAGGCCCACCCGCTCCAGCAGCTCCTCCACCCGCCCCCAGCGCTCCTCCTCGTCGCTGACGCCCTGGATGAGCAGGGCCTCCCCCACCGAGTCCCCCACCCTCATCCGGGGGTCCAGGGAGGACTGGGGGTCCTGGAACACCATCTGCATCTCCCGGCGCAGGTCCTTGAGCGCCCTCCGGCCCAGGTAAGTGATGTCCTGGCCCCGGAAGATAATCTTCCCCGCCGTGGGTTCCTCCAGACGCAGGATGGTGCGGCCCAGGGTGGACTTGCCACACCCCGATTCCCCCACCAGGCCCAGCACCTCCCCCTCCCCGATGTGCAGGGAGACCCCATCCACCGCCTTCACATCCCCCACATGGCGCTGCATCAACCCCACCTTCACCGGGTAGTACTTCCTCAGGTCCTGGACCTCCACCAGCCTGCCGTCAGCCACCGGTAGCCGCTCCGGACTCCGGGCTGGAGACGGGATGGTGGGAATGGAGGAAGCAGGCCACCCGGCGCCCCGGCCCGGTGAGGTACTCCGGCGGCCTCTCCCGGCGGCACACCTCCATGACATGGGAGCAGCGGGGGTTGTAGATACAATTGTCCGGGGGGTTTAGGAGGCTGGGGATGCTCCCGGGGATGGACTCCAGCCTCTCCCTGGGGCGGGAGATGTCCGGCAGGCAGCGCAGGAGACCCTGGGTATAGGGGTGGTGAGGGTCGTCAAAGATGTCGGTAACGGAGCCCGCCTCGGCCACCCGGCCGGCGTACATCACCACTATCCTATCGGCAATCTCCGCCACCACCCCCAGGTCGTGGGTGACGAAGATGACGGACATATCCCGGTTCTGCTTCAGGTGGCGGAAGATGTCCAGGATCTGGGCCTTGGTGGTCACATCCAGGGCGGTGGTGGGCTCATCGGCGATGAGGATGTCGGGGTCGCAGGAGAGGGCGGTGGCGATGAGCACCCGCTGCTTCATCCCCCCGGAGAACTGGTGGGGGTACTCGTCAATGCGCCTCTCCGCCTGGGGGATGCCTATCTCCCGCATCAGGGCGATGGCCCTCTCCCGGGCCTGGCCCCGGGTGAACCCCAGGTGAAGCCTCATAGGCTCGGCTATCTGGTCGGAGACCCGCAGCACCGGGTTGAGGGCCGTCTGCGGGTCCTGGAATATCAGGGCCAGGTGGCGGCCCCGCAGCCGGCGCACCCGTTCTTCCGGGTATTGCAGGAGGTCATCGCCGTGGTAGAGGACCTGCCCGCCCACGATGTGCCCCTGGAGCCGCTCTATCAGCCTCAGGATGGAGAGGGCGGTGGCCGTCTTGCCACACCCGGACTCCCCCACCAGGCACACCGTCTCCCCCCGGCGCAGGTCAAAGCTCACCCCGTCCACCGCCTGCACCTCCCCGTAGGGGCTACGGTAGTAGGCCTTCAGGTGGCGCACCTCCAGGACGGCCTGGTCCGTATCCCTCACATCTCGCTCCGGGGGTCAAAGGCGTCCCTCAGCCCATCCCCCAGGAAGTTGAAGGCCAGCACGGTGAGGAACAGCGCCACCCCCGGCTCCACCGCCACCCACCAGGCGGTGTCCAGGGTCTGCTGCCCGGAGTTGAGGATGCGCCCCCAGCTGGCCACGGAAGGGTCGCCCAGGCCGATAAAGCTGAGGGCCGATTCGGCCAGGATGACGCCGGGGATGGAAAGGGAGGCGATGACGATGATGGAGCTCATAACATTGGGGATGAGGTGGGCGAAGATGATGCGGGCATCGCTGGCCCCCAGGGAGCGGGCGGCGGTGATGAAGTCCCTGGTGCGCAGAGATAGGGCCTCACTGCGCACCAGACGGGCGGTCCCCGTCCACCCCGTGAGGCCTATCGCCAGGATGATGAGCGTCAGGCTGGGGCCGTA
>JAZGBK010000086.1:0-5853 GCA_036476365.1 Dehalococcoidia bacterium | reverse complement strand
TCCAAGCCCTGCGGCACCATAAGCATAACCACCACGGAGGGGTCAACGAGGGTTATTGCCCGGGTCAAGGCCACACTGTCCATCCCTTCCAACGCTAGGTCTATCAGGGCCATACGAGGCTTTGTTTCTACACACTTGTCCAGCACCTCCCTGGCATTCTTGGCAACGGCAACGACCTCAAACCCAAGCATTTCCAGGGCATTCTTCAGGATGATGCGCATGAAGGTGGAAGCGTCCCCTATAAGCATCTTCGGCTTTTCCATGCCGGTTTCCCCCTGTTTGGCGGTCGCTGGTGAAGGCTGCTCTTGACTCAGCATGCCGCTCTGCTTGCCTTTCCTGAAGTATATCACCTCAGCGCAATTCCTTGAAGTGGCCTGTGCTGGCCAGCTATACCCGGCCTTGCTTTGCCTCACGTGGCCCCCCAGGTAGCGGGGCGGTTCCCCCTTTACTCGCCGGGCGCCCGGGGCCTTCCCTCAACCGATAGCTGGTCGGGGGTAGCGTCAGGTGCGAGGGGTAGAGTAAAGCACATAGTGGTGCCCTTCCCCGCCTCACCCTCGGCCCATATTCTCCCACCGTGCGCCTGGATAACCTTCTTGGCGATTCCCAGCCCACCACCCATTTCCTTGCTCTCCCCGTAGGGCGGGTGGAAGGGCTCGAAGATTATCTCCCGTTTCCGGGGGTCGATGCCTCTGCCGTTGTCCCGGACGAAGAAGACCACCTCGCCCTCGGAACGCCGATGTCCTATCTGGATGGCCAGCGGCCTGCTGTTGTCCCGGTAGTCTATGGAGTTCTGGATGAGATTGGCCAGCACCTCTACCATTCTCATCCGGTCCGCGTAAACGGTGGGGAAGTCCTCTGCCACCGATATGGCAGCCCCAATCGAGCCTATCTGGGTGGCCAGATGTTCCCCAGCTTCCTTAACGATCTCGCCAAAGGGCACATCCCGGCTGGGCCTCACCAGCTTGCCGGCGCGAGAGTAATCCAGAATGCCCTTGACAAAGTGCTCCACCCTGTCAACTCCGGAGGCTATCGCCCGGACATCCTCCGTCACCCTATCCTTCTGTCCCCTGTCCATGTCCCCCAGAAGTGCCTCAACAAACGACCGGATGGTGTGCAGGGGACCCCTGAGGTCGTGGGAGATGGTATAGGCAAAGGCCTCCAGCTCCCGCGTCTTGGCCTCCATCTGGAGGCGGGCCTCCCGCTCCTTGCGGTAGGTCTCCGCCAACTCCCGGGCATACACCTGGAGCTGCTCCAACTCCATGCCCTCCCAGCTCCGGGGCACCTCTTCAGGCCTGCCCTCAGCCTCCAAGGACCTCCTCCACTTTGGCAATGAGGGCGCTGGGGCTGAAGGGCTTGGTGAAGTAGCCGTCGGCACCCACTTCCTGGCCCCGTTCTTTATATGCCTCCTGGGCCAGGGCGGTAAGCACGATGACTGTTATGTCCCGGGTGCGGGGGTCGGACTTTAGCCGACGGCACACCTCAAAGCCGTCCATCCCCGGCATGCGGATGTCCAGAAGGATGAGGGCCGGCTTCTCCTGGAAGGCCTTCTCTAGGGCCTCAGCCCCGTTCCTGGCCTCCATGAGCTGGTACCTGGAATCATGCCTCAGGGTATCCCCCACCACGGCCCGCACCGGCTCTTCGTCGTCTACCAGCAGGATTTTCTTGGGCGTCATCAGCTCCACTCAAAAGCAATGATACTACACACCGCTACCCCCTGTCTCCTTCAGGGGGCTCTGGCCCCGCCACGGGAAGCCCGTGAAGAAGGTGCTGCCCTCATTCACCCGGCTCTCGGCCCATATGCGGCCCCCCATCATCTCCACCAGGCCCTTGACGATGTAGAGGCCGAGGCCGGTGCCCCGGATGCCCTCCGTCTCCGGACGGCGGATGCGGTGGAAGCGGTTGAAGAGACGGGGCATCTCCTCCTCGGGGATGCCAAAGCCCCGGTCGACCACGGCTACCACCACCTCTTCGCCACCCCGGGACATCCTTGCCGTCACCCTGACCGGCGTCCCCTCAGGGGAGTACCTGGCAGCGTTGTCCAGGAGGTTGTGGAGCACCTGGGTGAGCTGAGGTGGACCCCAAAAACAGGCACAGACTACCTCGCTGCGCTCCTGGGGTGGGGGCGAAAGTGATAATCCAGGTGGGGGAATTAGATGGAGATTTTCCCCTCAAAGTGGGGGAATTGCGTGGCGGCCGACATGGCCTCGTGGAATGTCTTGAACTGGGGAGCCGTAAGTGCTTGGTAGGCCGCTACCAGGGCAGCTATCCTAGACTTTGCCTGTTCCCTGCCTGAAGGCGTGGCGACCCTTCCTATCGGCGGCGGTCCAGGATGTAGGCGGCCAGGTCGCTCAGGGAGCCGGTGGCCGGGCCCTGGGGCAGGGCTTCCAGGGCCTTGAGCGCCCGCTCCGAGAAGCTGCGGGCGATGCTGTAGCACTCCTCTATGATGCTGGTGCCGGGGATGAGGGCCACCACCCTCTTGACCTCCTCCACATCCCCGCCGTCGCTCAGTGCCCGCTTCAGGTCTGCCCCCTGGGGGTGCTTGGCGGCGAACAGGATGGTGGGCAGGGTGGGGTGGCCCTGGAGCAGGTCGGTCCCCACCGGCTTGCCCAGGTTCGTCTCCTCACCCACGAAGTCCAGGATATCATCCACTATCTGAAAGGCCAGGCCGAAGTTGTAGCCATAGCTCTTCAGGGCCTGCACGGCCTCCTCCCCGGCCCCGCCCAGCACGGCACCGGACTCGGTAGCGGTGGCGAACAGTGAGGATGTCTTGGCACCTATCCAGTCTATGTAGTGGTCGTACTCCAACCGGGCCTCTATGGTGGACAGGTTCTGGGCCAGCTCGCCGCCGGAGATGGCCATGAGCATCTCGGCAAACAGGTTGACTACCCGCAGGTTGCCGGTGGAGGCTACCATCTGGGAGGAGCGGGCGAAGAGGAAGTCGCCCAGGAGCACCGCCGCCCCGCTGCCCCACTTGGAGTAGATGGTGGGCTGGCCCCGGCGCAGGGCGGAGGCGTCCACGACATCGTCGTGGACCAGGGTGGCGTTGTGGAACAGCTCCATGGCGGCGGCCATGGGCAGGTGGGTGTGGGGTTGATAGGTGAAGGGGCAGCCTGAGAGCAGGGTGAGGGCGGGGCGCAGCCGCTTGCCACTGTGGTGCAGGGTATGGTCCAGCACGGGCAGCATGTCTGGCCGGGCCAGGCTCCGCAGCTCCCGGAAGATGTCCTCCACCTGGGCCATGCCCTCCCGCACCGGTCCGTAGATGGCGGAGAGCTCCACACCCATGGTCACGAGGGCGCTCCCAGGCGGGCCACCTCAGTCTCCGCATCCTTCCCCTCCAGCTTGCTGAACAGGGAGGTGGGGGGTGGTAGCGCCCGGCCGGGAGCGGGCTGCTGCCACTCATAGCGGACGGTCTCCGCCGTGCCCCGGTGAGTCTCTACCCGGCTCGCCTTCTTCTCCAGTAGAGCAGCCCTGCTACTGCGGCTGTCACCGATGTGGTCAGGGCTACTGTTTCCGCTCCCCGGCGACGCCACCACCCGAAGTAAGCAGCCGCTGCTGCCGCCCAGCACCAGGCTGGCCCTAAGCAAAGCAACCTCGGCCCAGTTCACCAGGCCGCAGCGACTATTTCTCAATTTCCTTCTCAAAGGCCTTGAGCAGGGCTTTAGCGAATTCCTCATCGAAGCCAGCCTTCATAAGGGCGTTAACCACCCTCTCGGCTACCCTATCGGCCAGCAACGCAGCCACTCGCTCCATAGCCAGCGCTGTAACCCTGTCCGATAACCCCTGTACACCCATCCTATTGCTCCTTCCTCTCAGCAGACTGAATAAGGGGCCGGGCCTCCCAGGGCACCTTCACTTCCACCGGCCCCAGGCCCACCGTCACCTCCCGGGCCAGGTGATACCCGTTCCTGTAGCCACGGAAGGCTTTGCCCTGCTCGTAGCGGTGCCGGCCCAGGAAGGCGTTCACCTCCTCCTCCAATACGGCGACCAGCATTCGCCGCGCCCCTTCCCGAACATAGCTTTCCAAGGCGTCCTGGACCTCATTCCCCTCGCACTCCCTCTTGTTTCTCGGGTGTGATTGTGCCAAGCGTATCCCTTCAGTCTTCCCTTGCGGGGTCTTGTCTCTCTGACTGGAAGGGTTCGCCTTCTCTCATCTCGGCGTCACCAGTTTCCACAACTTTTGAGATTGCCTTAGCTGCTGGGCGGCGGCGCCGCGCCAGCCACCACCCCATTAAGAACGCGAACACTGCCGCCACGCCGATGGCCGCCGCCCAAATATACCAGGGGATAGAAGTCGGCGCAGCGTAGGTCACCATGAGCCGAGGGGCGTTGCGCCCTCCCTCCCGCGCTGCGAACACCAGCTGCTCCTCCTTCTCCTCCTCCATGCCGCGCAGGCCCACCACATAGGATACCGCCCCCTCCTTCGCCTTCCCCACAACACTCCCTGTTACATCCCAGGAATACCACACCCCAGCCCCGTAAACGGCACTCGTGGCGATGGGGTTAACACCCCACGCAGGCCTTGTGTTATAGGTAACCTGCGCCTCAGACCATTGCCCATCAACCAGGTGGACATCAACCAGGCGAACCACCTGCGCCAGGTCTGCACGGAGGGCGAAGACCTGCAGGTGGGCCGATGTCAACTCCCTTTCCTTCACCGGCCCCAGGTCAAACTTCAAAAGGCCTATGGAGACCACTTGCTCCTCTTCTATCACCTTCCAGGCATACCAGGACTTGACGAAGTCCAGAGAGCCGAAGTTCTGGTCCCTCAGACCTTCTGGGTCTTCGGGGACAGCGTTGTCCGATACAACGTAAGCGTCCTCCACGGCCTCTAAAACGATGCCCTCTACAGGCCCCTGAGCCCCCAGGCCTATCGCTGTACACGAAGCGACAAACAGCGACAGCAACACGACAACCAGAAAAAGCCTCTTCACAATATGCCTCCTATTACTCCCACACTCACGGCTTGGCGGTGGTGCTCCGGCCGGAGGTGGGCACACTCTTTAAGACCATCACAGCCCCCCAATGCAGGTGGCCCAGAGCCACTGCCATCCTCCCTGTCCGCCCTGTTATGGGCCTTCATGGGCGCCCTCCTTTTTCACCCTGCTTCTCCTACAGGCTTCTGCGCCGCACCAGGAGCATAACCCACCGGTTTGCGAAATACGTAAGGACTCCGGCCAGGGGCAACAAAAGGACAAGGCTGAGCACCTTAAGGTCCACTACGCTGCGGTAGACGGCGGTGAGGACGATGGGCTCCTGCACAAGTATCTGAACCGTGGACTTTCCGCTTGCGTACCCGGGAAAGCCCACAAAGGACTCCCTGAATATCACCTTCGACTGCAAGTGGTCCGGCACGCTGACGGTCACCGTTGAGCCCACTTTATGCCACCCACTCCCGCTGCCGCCGTAGGGGGCGTCCACGGTAACCATTACCTGGACGTCATAGACGGCCGATAGGTTCACCGGCCCGCTCACCACACTGCCTATCCTGGGCGATACCAGGCCCTCCTGCCCCTCCCATCGCTTGAAGACGTAGCGCACCTGCTCGGGAACAGTCTCCTCCACAGGAACGGCATCCAGCACCAGGTCATCGCCTTCCTTGACCCACTCCCGCTTCAAGAAACCGAAGGGAGCGTTGGCCACCACGAAGTACTGCTTCTCGTAAACGGCTTTGAGGGTATAGGGTGCATCCACAGTGATGGTGAAGACGGGCTTTTCGGCTCCCTCGGTCACCAGAATAGGGCGGCCTACGCTCTCCCAGGAGACGAATTTCAACCTCTCTCCCTCGCCCTGCCCTTCCACCACTTCCGGGGCCTGAAGGACAAGCTGTGTACCCTCCAGATGCCACCCCGAACC
>JAZGBK010000085.1:0-8221 GCA_036476365.1 Dehalococcoidia bacterium | reverse complement strand
GGTAACCACCTTGATCATGGCTCTACTCCAATCATAGCTCTACTCCAGGGAGACGATGTAATTATAGTGGGGCTGTCCGCCAGCCACCACCTCTACCTGGCCGGGGCAACACGAGCGCAGCAGCCCGGCGATGGCCTCCGTCTCCGCAGGGTCGGCAGCGGAGCCGGTGTACACGGTGACGACCTCCCGCTTCTCCAGCCCCAGGCGGGGCCGGAGACCAGACACCACCTGGGCGAAGGTGGCGCCGGCGGCCACCAGCTCCCCATCCAGGATAGCGATGGCCTGTCCCTTCCTGACCCGTAGCGCCTCCAGCCTGGTGGGGCGCACCGCCCGGGTCAGCTCCAGGGTGGCCACCCCCTGGGCAGCGGTCTCCATGGCGGCGGCGTTCTCCTCCAAAGGGGACTCGGGGTTAATAGCCAGCAGGGCGGCCACCCCCTGGGGCTGGGTGTGGGTGGGCACCACCACCACCTGCTTGGCGGTGAGGGAGGCCACCTGCTGAGCGGCGGGGACCACATTCCCGTTGTTGGGCAGCAGGATGACCTGCTCCGAGGGAACGGCCTCCACTGCCCGCAGCAGCTCCCGGGTGCTGGGGTTCATGGTACTGCCGCCGGGGACTATCCCGCTCACCCCCAGGCCGTGGAACACCTGGGCCATGCCCTCTCCCCAGGTGACGGCGACCGTGGCAATGGGCAGCGGCGGGGCTGCCGCCCGGCGCATCTCCTGGTACTCCCGGTGCTGGTCGTCCATGTTTTGGATATGAATGTCGTGGAGGGTGCCCAGCTTAACGGTATAGCGGAGCACCCCGCCGGGGTCAAAGGTATGCAGGTGCACCTTGACGGCCTCATGGTCCCCGGCCACTATCACGGACACGCCCTTCTTCTCCAGCTTCCTCCTCAACAGGTCGGCGTCCAGCCGCTCCCCCTGGAGAAGGAACTCGGTGCAGTAGCCGTAGGCCTCCTCCTCCACCTCTACCTCGTCGCTGGTGAGCACCGGGGACAGGGAGGGGGCTACCAGCTCCGGCTCGCCCTCCATACCTTCACCCCGCAGGAAGCGCAGCGCACCCTCCAGGATGACGGCCAGGCCCTGGCCCCCGGCGTCCACCACCCCCGCCTGGCGCAGCACCGGCAGCAGGGTGGGGGTGCGGGCCACCGACCGGGAGGCGGCCGAGGCCATGACCTCCAGCAGGGAGGCCAGGTCCGGGGCGGCATCGGCCTCCTGGCGGGCGGCATCGGCGGTATCCCGGATTACGGTAAGGATGGTGCCCTCCACGGGACGGCTCAGCCCCCTGTAGGCCAGCTCGGTAGCCGGCTCCATGGCGGCGGCCAGGTCGGCGGCGGTAAACCTCTCCCTCCCCTCCAGGCCCCGGGCCAGTCCCCGGAGGAACTGGCACAGGATGACGCCGGAGTTGCCCCTGGCCCCCATCAGCGCCCCCTTGGCAATGGCCCCGGCCACCGCCTCGGCCGACGAGTCGGCCACCTGCTGGGCCTCTTCCACGGTGGAGCGCATGGTGAGGAGCATGTTGGTGCCCGTATCCCCATCGGGCACGGGAAACACATTGAGGGCGTCTATCTGGCGGCAGCACTTCTCCAGCCACAGGGTGGCGGCGGTGAACATACCCTGCAGCACGCTGCCGTCGTAGGTGGTGGCTTGCTTTACTACAGCCATTATGTTATTCTTCTCGCTGGCATTTTACTCCGCTCGGCGAAGCCGGTCAAAGGGGAAATCTTGGCCAAGTGCTATGTGTGCGACAAGGGTGTCCAGTTCGGCCACAATGTGAGCCACTCCAAGCGGCGCACCCCCCGGATGTGGCATCCCAACCTGCGCCCCATAAAGGTAAATGTGAACGGCAGGATGAAGCGGCTGCATATTTGCACCCGCTGCCTGCGCACCCAGCAGAAGACGGCATAGGCCCCCCGCCCCCTATTCGGTAACATTCTCCCTATCTATCAGCCGCCGTGCCCGGCGCAGGGCAGCCGCCACCTGCCGGGGCCCGGTGCCCCCGGGCACCCTGCGGGCAGATACCGAGGAGCGGGCGCTGATGGAGCGCACATCCTCTTTAAACAGCGGCGAGAAACGGCGGTACTCCTCCAGGCCCAGCCCCCGTAGCGGCTTTCGCTGAGAGAGGGCATAGTCCACCAGCCGGGACACGGCCCCGTGGGCCTCCCTGAAAGGCAGGCCCTTCCCCACCAGATAGTCGGCCACATCGGTAGCCAGGGCATAGTCCGCCTCGGCGGCCTTGAGGGTACGTCGCCGGTCAAACTCCAGTCCCTTTACCATGCCGGCGCACATCTCCAGGCAGGAGAGGAGGGTATCCACGGTGTCGAAGAAGCCCTCTTTGTCCTCCTGCATGTCCCGGTTGTAAGACAGGGGCAGGCCCTTCATGACGGTGAGCAGCCCCACGAGGTCTCCGTAGATGCGGCCCGTCTTGCCCCGCACCAGCTCGGCCACATCCGGGTTGTGCTTCTGGGGCATGATGCTGCTGCCGGTGGTGTACTCCGGCGGCATAGCGGCGAAGCCGAACTCGGCCGATGTCCACAGCACCAGCTCCTCGCACAGTCGGGAGAGGTGCAGCATGGTGATGGCGGCCGCCGCCTGGTACTCCAGGAAGAAGTCCCGGTCGGAGACGGCGTCCAGGCTGTTGGCGCTGGTGCGGGGGAAGCCCAGCTCCCGGGCCAAGAAGTCCCGGTCCACGGGGTAGGGCACCCCGGCCAGGGCCCCGGAGCCCAGGGGGAGGACATCGCCCCTCTTGAGGCAGTCTCGGAAGCGTCCCTTGTCCCGCTCCGCCATCTCAAAGTAGGCCAGCAGGTGGTGGGCCAGTAGCACCGGCTGGGCACGGCGCAGGTGGGTGTAGCCGGGGATGATTACCCCCCGGTGGCGCTCCGCCGTCCCCACCACGGCCTCCTGGAAGGCCAGCAGGACATGGAGGGTATCGGCGATGGCTTCCCGGGCGTAGAGGCGCAAGTCCACGGCTATCTGGTCGTTGCGGGAGCGGGCGGTGTGGAGCTTACCGGCCACATCGCCGACCTTCTCAAACAGCCGGGCCTCTATGCTCATATGGATGTCTTCCCGCTCCACGGAGAAGGCGAACTCCCCCCGCTCAATCTCCCCCCGGATGGAGGCCAGGGCGGTGGTGATAAGCTCCGCCTCCCGCACGGTGATTATGCCCTGGCGGGCCAGCATGCGGGCGTGGGCCACACTGCCGGCTATGTCCTCCCGGTAGAGCCTCCGGTCAAAGAGCAGGGAGGCTACGAAACGCTTTATCTTGTCCTGGCTCAACGGTACGCTCCCTGTTAGTGATGGCCCTTGTCGTCTTCCTCTTGTAGCTGCACCTGGGACTGCACCCGCAGCGGCAGCCCCCACAGGTGGATGAAGCCGGGGGCCGCCGACTGGTCGAACTCGTCCCCCTTGTCGTAGGTGGCCAGCTCATGGCGGTAGAGCGCCCTGGGTGCCCGGCGGCCCACCACGGTGGCGCTGCCCTTGAACAGCTTCACCCGCACCGTGCCGGTGACGAAGCGCTGGGTGCTCTCCACATAGGCATCCAGGTCGTGGCGCATGGTGGAGAACCATAGCCCGTCGTAGATGAGCCCGGCGTACTCCTGGGCCACCCTCTCCTTGAAGCGGAGTTGGTGGCGGGAGAGTGTCATGGACTCCAGGGCGGCGTGGGCCTTGAGCAGCACGGTGGCCGCCGGGGCCTCGTACACCTCCCGGGACTTGATACCCACCAGGCGGTCCTCTATGTGGTCAATGCGGCCCACCCCGTGCTCCCCGGCCAGGGTGTTGAGCTCCGCAATAAGGCTGGTGCCGTCCCTCCCCCGGCTGTTGAGCAGCACCGGCACCCCCTGCTCAAAGCCGATTTCCACGTACGCCGGCTTGCCGGGGGTGTTGGGGATGGGGCGGGTCCAGGCGAAGGCGTCCTCCGGTGGCTCCGTCCAGGGGTCCTCCAGGGCGCCGCACTCAATGCTGCGCCCCCACAGGTTCTCATCGGTGGAATAGGGGCTGGCGACGGTGACCGGGATGGGGATGTCCCGCTCCCGGGCATACTGGATGGTTTCCTCGCGGGTCATGCCCCACTCCCGGGCGGGGGCCACCACCCGCAGGTGGGGGGCCAGGGCGGCCAGGCTCACCTCAAAGCGCACCTGGTCGTTGCCCTTGCCGGTGCAGCCGTGGGCCACGACGGTAGCCCCCTCTTCCAGGGCCACCTCCGCCAGCAGGCTGGCTATCAGCGGCCTCCCCAGGGCGGTGGCCAGGGGGTACTGCCCCTGGTAGACGGCACCGGCCTTGAGGGCGGGGAGTATGTAGGAGCGCACGAATAGCTCCCGGACATCCTCTACCTCGGCCTTGACCGCCCCTATCTGGAGGGCCTTCTCCTGCACCCCGGCCACATCCTTGCCGCCCAGGTCAATGGTGAGGGTGACCACATCGTAGCCGTACTTCTCCTTGAGCCAGCGGATGGCCACCGAGGTGTCCAGCCCGCCGCTGTAGGCCAGCACCACTCTCTCCGCCATCTACCTCCCCCTCTCTGCCAGCACGCTCTGCAGGATGCCCAGGGCCTGGTCCACCACCGCCTCGGTGACGATGAGGGGGGGCATGAAGCGGATGAGGTTGGGCCGGATGCGGTTGAGCAGCAGCCCCCGCTCCAGGCAGGCCATTTGCACCGCCTCAGCGATGTCCTGGGTGAATTCCAGGGCCAGGAGCAGCCCCCACCCCCGGCCACCGGCCACTGCTGGATGAGAGTCCTTCAGGGTGTTGAGGCGGCCCAGGAAGTATTCCCCCACCCGGCGGGCGTGGCCGGGGATATCGTTTTCCAGCGTGTAGCCCACCGTGGCGTAGGCGGCGGCACAGGCCAGGGGGCTGCCTCCGAAGGTGTGGGCGTGGTCGCCGGGGGCCAGCACGGCGCAGTGCTCTTTAGACAGGAAGGCGCCGATGACCACCCCGCTGCCCAGCCCCTTGGCCAGGGTCATCACATCGGGCTCTACCCCTATCTGCTGGTAGCCCCACAGGGTGCCGGTGCGGCCCAGGCCCGTCTGCACCTCGTCCAGGATGAGCAACAGGCCCTGCTCGTCACACCAGCGGCGCACGGCGGGGAAGTAGTCGGGGTCGGGCACATTGACGCCGCCCTCCCCCTGGAGGGGTTCCAACATCACGGCACAGGTCTTGTCGGTGGTGGCCCCCTTCAGGGCCTCAATATCGCTGTAGGGCACATGGACGAAGCCCTCGGGGAGGGGGGTGAAGGGGCCCTGGTACTTGGGCTGGCCGGTGGCGGCCACCATGGCCAGGGTGCGGCCGTGGAAAGAGTTGAGGGCGGTGATGACCTCGTAGGCCCCGCCCCGGTGGAGCTTGCCGTACTTGCGGGCCAGCTTCACGGCCCCCTCGTTGGCCTCGGCCCCGCTGTTGCTGAAGAAGGCCTTGTCCAGGCAGCTATTCTCCACCAGCAGCCGGGCCAGCTTCACCTGGGGGATGGTGTAGAACTGGTTGGAGACATGGATGAGGGTGGCCGCCTGCTCCCGGAGGGCGTTGACGGTGGCCGGGGGGCAGTGGCCCAGGGAGTTGACCGCCCAGCCGCCCACGAAGTCCAGGTACTCCCGGCCCTGGTCGTCCCACACCTGCCACCCCTCCCCCCGCACCAGGGTAATGGGCAGCCGGGAGCCGGCCATGGGCATCATGTATTTCTGGCACAGCTCCTGCCAGTCAGGGTCAGTCACCCTCACCCCCTTCTCCCACCACGGTGGTGCCGGCCATGTCCCCGGCCATCTCCCGGAGCAGGGCGTGGGGCTGGCGGCCGTCCACGATGCGGCAGGTGGCCCCGGAGCGCAGGCAGGCCTCTATCTTGGGCAGCATCCCCCCCGAGGCCACCCCGGACTCCACCAGGCGGCGGGCCTCCGGGGCCGTAAGCTCCGGGATGACCTCGCCCCCCCTGTCCACGATGCCGGGGACATCGGTGAGGAAGATGAGCCTCTGGGCCTCTACGGCGCGGGCTATCTCCCCGGCGGCGGTATCGCCGTTGATGTTGAGGGGGGTGCCCCGGGCGCAGTCAATGCCTATGGGGGCAATCACCGGGATGTAGCCCCGGCGCAAGGTCAGCCATAGCAGGCCGTCGTTCACCTTGGTTATCTCCCCCACCTGGCCCAGCTCGGGGCGGCGCACCTCGGCCTCCATGAGGCAGGCGTCAATGCCGGTGAGGCCCACCGCCCGTCCCCCTTTGGCATTAAGCTGTGCCACCAGGCTCTGGTTGACAATACCGGCCAGCACGGCCACCACCACCTCCAGCACCGCCTCATCGGTCACCCGCAGGCCGTCCACGAAGGAGGAGCTGACCCCCAGCCGCTTCAGCCAGCGGTCAATCTCCTTGCCGCCGCCGTGGACCACCACCGGGAACTCCTCCCGCTCCTGGAGGGCAGACAGGTCCTCCAGGGTAGTGTCCCCCTCCCCCAGTGTGCTGCCGCCGATTTTAACTACAATGGGCATCTAAGTAGTGTAGGCGCTATTTATGGTAACATACTCCGGCGTAAGGTCACAGGTCTATCGGTAAACATCCCGGCGGTGTCCGACATGAAGGACGACCATAGTGCGCTCCTGGTCGTTGACCTCGTAGATAACCCTGTAGTCTCCCACCCTGATGCGCCACCCCTCCCGTCCAGCCAGCTTCCGGCACCCAGGCGGTCTTGGCTCTCCGGCGAGTTTCCTGACGGCCTCTTTGACCCTTTCATACTCTGGTGCTGGTAAAGAGGCCAACTCCCGCTGTGCCCGCCTCAGGATGAGGAGCTGGTAGCTCACCGGCGCTGCCGCTCTATCTCCTCCGTCGCCTGTTGAAAGGGAACCGCCTCATCCCCGGAGCCTTTGGCCCGGTCGTAAGCCCGGATGGACTCCAACTCTTCCAGCTCCTCCAGCAGCTTGCGGTAAACCCCGATATCCAGCACCACGCCTACCCGCTCCCCCGCCTCGTTGACGATAAACTGCTCTTTCAATTCCTGCATGTCCCCCGCCCCCTCAAGTGGTGTATGCGCTATTTATGGTAACATACTCGGGCGTAAGGTCACAGCCCCAGGCTGTAGCCGCCTCCCTACCCAGGTTCAGGGCCACCCGGAACACCACCTCCTTCTCCCCCAGCAGTGCCCGCGCCTGTGTTTCGTCAAAGGGGTAGGGGGTGCCATCCTTCATGAAGCACAGGCCGCCCTTCGTCTGGCTCAGGGCAGAGTCCAGGTAGATGTCCACTTTCCCGGGGTTGAGGCGTGCCCGGCTGCGGCCCAAGGCGGCGGCTACCCGGCCCCAGTTGGGGTCCTGCCCGTAGACACCGGACTTCACCAGGCTGGAGCCGGCGATGGTGCGGGCGGCGCGGCGGGCCTCGGCCTGGGAGAGGGCACCCTCCACCCTCACCTCTATGAGCCGGGTGGCCCCCTCCCCATCCCGGACGATGCTCCGGGCCAGGTGTAGGCACACCGCCTCCAGGGCGCCGGCGAAGGCCTCCCCCGCCTCCCCACCCCGTATCACGGGGTTGCCCGCCAGCCCGCCGGCCAGCACCAGCACCGTATCGTTGGGGCTGGTATCGCCGTCCACGGTAATCATGTTGAAGGTGGTGGCCACCGCCCGGCGCAGGCACTGCTTTAAGAAGCCCGCCTCCACGGCGGCATCGGTGGTGATGAAGGCTAACATGGTGGCCATGTCCGGGTGAATCATGCCCGCCCCCTTGGCGGCCCCGGCCACGGTGAAGGGGACGCCGCCCATGTCTCCCCGCAGGGCTACCTCCTTGGGGACGGTATCGGTAGTCATGATGGCCCGGGCGAAGGCGTGTCCCCCTTCTGGCGAGAGAGAGACCCGCTCCAGGCCCCGTCGCACCCTCTCCATGTCCAGCCGCAGGCCCACCACGCCGGTGCTGGCCACGGCCACCTCCCCGGCGGCCACCCCCAGTTTCCGGGCCGCCAGCCGGGCGGTGAGGGCGGCGTCCCTCATGCCGTCCTGCCCGGTGCAGGCGTTGGCGGAGCCGGCGTTGGCCACCACCGCCCGTAGCTGGCCCCGGTGCAGGCGGCGCCGGGTGAGGAGGAGGGGGGCGGCCTTGATGCGGCTATTGGTGAAGACCCCGGCGGCGGCGCAGGGTACCTCGGCGTAGAGCACGCCCAGGTCGGGCCCGGGGCCGGAGCGCAGGCCGCAGGCAACGGCCCCGGCCCGGAAGCCCCGGGGGGAGGTAATGCTACCATGTGGGACAGACTCTAAAGAGACCACGCAG
>JAZGBK010000084.1:0-2598 GCA_036476365.1 Dehalococcoidia bacterium | reverse complement strand
CCGGCCAGTTAGAGGATAACACTCTGGTAATCCCCAAGGAAATGGAATATGTCATCGTCCTTATACACGAAATGGACGATGAGGGCATGCGCACGGCCCCCACCCTGACCCAGATGGCCACCACCCTCACTGCGTATTCCCGGATATCGTTCACCACTGTCATGCTGGCCGAGTTTATCCGCGGCCTGGGGTATAATGCCATACCCAGCGCCAACGATACCGCCCTCAACATCCCCCTGGCTATAGATGCCGGTCTGGGGGAGCTGGGAAGGAACGCCAAGCTTATTACCCCCAAGTTCGGCCCTCGTTGCCGGATTTCCAAGGTGATAACCGACCTGCCCATAGTGCCCGGGGAGCCAAAATTGTGGGGGGTGACGGAGTTCTGTGATGTATGCCAGAAATGCGCCCGGAAATGCCCCTGCGGGGCCATACCTGCGGGCGGGCGGAGCTTCGAACCCGTAGGCGTGTATAACCATGTTGGCGTCCTACAGTGGCAGCTGGACCACCTGAAATGCTACGAGTACTGGGCCGAGGTAGGCACCAGCTGCGGTATCTGCATCCGGGTCTGCCCCTTTAACAAGCCCAGCCATTGGAGCCACGATATGACGCGGTGGGTTATCAGGCGGGGCATCCAACCAGTGGACTCCCTTATCGTGCGGCTGGATGATGTCATGGGCTATGGCAAGTTCCACAGTCCGGACAGCTTCTGGAACGGTAAGGGACTCTGAAGGCAACTTCCGCCACACCGGGACTGCTGCAATCTTGAGTCCAGGGCGTCTTCCGGCCAGCATCCTCAACCGAAGCACTGCCCGTGCCGCCGGGAGGTGGCTCAGGGTAGGCCCAAGGATCACCCCCAGAGAGAGGCGGGGTTCAGCCGCCGGAGCGGTAGACCGCCAGGTCCGGCCGCACCAGCCAGTCCCCCACCTCCCCAGCCTCCAGCACCGCTACGGCCGCCCGTAGCCCCTCCTCAGAGTCAGCCAGCACCAGCAGCAGCCGTCCCTGAGGGCGGGGGTCCAGCCACAGCAGGGCCGTCCCCTCCCCGGGCACCTCCCCCACCCCTTCTATGCGCAGCAGGAACTCCGGCTCCTCCTCCTCGTCCTCCTCCAGGGGAGGGGGCCGCCTTACGGGGGGCTCCTCCTCTGCCGCTGCCTCAGGCTCCCCGTTCGGGGTGGGCTCCTCAGCCTCCTCTTCCTCCTTGACCGTCACCTCGATACCGGCCCGGTCCAACAGGTCACCGACCTCCTCGGCGTCTTTGAAAAGCCCCAGCACCAGCCGGTCGCCCCCCGTCTCCGTCTGGAAGTCGGTCACCTCCGCCTCCCGGCCAGCTCCTTCCAGCAGGTTCCTCAGCCGGATGGCCTCGGCCACCGCCTCCGCATCCACCATCTCCACCCGGACATCCCCGGGGAAGAAATAGGGGAACTGGGCCAGGGAGAAGCGGCGCTGGGAGACGGTCAGCCAGTCGGCGATACGGGAGAGGAAGAGGTCGTTATCGGCCAGGGAGCTATGAGGCACGGTAAGGAAGGTGAAGTCCCCCAGGGCCAGCACCTGCTCCCCGGCCGCCAGCGCCACCGGGGTGAAGTAGCCCTGGGCGCCCCGGGTATCGGAGTAGGTATAGGCATCGGTGGTGGCCAGCCCCCGGCCCCCGGTGATGGAGCCGGCGGTGTACAGGTTTATCTGCTCAAGCCCCCGGGTAAGCTGGTGCTCCTCGAAGTCACGCACAAATATGTAGCGGAAGTTGCCGTCGTTCTCCCTCAGGTTATAGAGATAATCGGGGTGGAACACCAGGCCGAACTCAGCGGCCAGGCTGCTTATCTCGCCGGGGCGGGTGGGGTCTCCCATGAGCAACAGCTTGCCCCCCTGGGCCACGAAGTCCCTCACCCGCTGGCGCTGGGAGTCGGTGAAAGGCTCATGGGGCAGCACCACGGCCAGGGCATCTGCCCGGCGCAGCTTGGCTGCCAGGCTATCTTCCTCCTGCCAGTAGTCCAGTGTATAGGCCCGGGAGAGGAGCCGCTGGGCCAGGGGGGAGAGCTCGTCCAGGGCGAAGCGGTTATCGTGTGCCCGGTCCACCAGCAGGATGCCCTTCCGCATGTCAAAGCTATCGGTGAAGGGCTGAGGGGTGGCCAGGGGTACGGTTATATCGCCGAACCGGGGCGGCGGCAGCACCTGGGATTGATAGCTCCCGTAGGAGAGGAGGGGAGACAGCCTCCACCCCACGGCCACCACCAGCACCAGGAAGGGGATGAGGACCAGCAGTACCAGAATGGGTCTTCTCATTGAGGCTCGAAGTAGAGGAAGTATATTTCAGGGGCAAAGCGCGGCTGGAGGGGGAACTCCTCCCTCTCCGCCCTCAGCTGGAACCACAGCCTGTCCTCCGGCGGGCTCAGGGCCACCACCCCATAGCGGCTGATGCCGGCCAGCTCGGCGGCCTTCTCCACAGCAGCAGTAGTGGGGCCCAGGGCATCCACCAGGCCCAGGGAAAGGGCCTCTATCCCCATGTAGAGCTCGGCCTGGGACAACTCCTCCTTGGACAGCTTGAGCTTTCCCGAGCGCTGGGCGATGACCGCATCCAGGAAGCCCTCCTTGACCGTCTCCAGTTGC
>JAZGBK010000083.1:0-3327 GCA_036476365.1 Dehalococcoidia bacterium | reverse complement strand
CCTGCCGCCCGGCGTTGGTGTCCTGGCTGGGGCTAGCCACCACCTGGGCACCCCAGGTCTCCATGAGGATTCTGCGGTAGGGCTTCTGGTGGTAGCTCACCTTCACCATATACACCTTGAGCTCCAGGCCGAAGAACTGGCAGCCCAGGGCCAGGGCCGAGCCCCACTGCCCGGCGCCGGTCTCAGTGGCCAGCCGCTTCACCCCCTCTTGCTTGTTGTAGTAGGCCTGGGCCGCCGCCGTGTTCAGCTTGTGGCTGCCCGCCGGGCTCACCCCCTCGTACTTGTAGTAGATTCTGGCCGGGGTGTCCAGGGCCTTCTCCAGTCGGTGTGCTCGCATGATAGGGGTGGGCCGCCACATGCGATAGACCTGCTGCACTTCCTCGGGGATGTCAATATAGCGGTCCTGGCTCACCTCCTGCATGATGAGGGCCATGGGGAACAGGGGGGCCAGGTCGGGTGGGGTGAGGGGCTGGTGCGTCCCCGGGTGCCGCGGTGGTGACATGGGGGTGGGCATATCCGGCAGCACATTGTACCACCGGGTGGGCATCTCCTTCTCGCTTAGCTCAACCTTGACGGTCTCCATTGCGGCCTCCTTTGATGTTATGTCAGCGTTGCGGACACTTACAATATTCTACTACATGGGGCAAGCCGGAATGTCCGGGTGGGGAAGGTATGACCACTACCGCCCTCTCAGGAGGTGCGCAGTGAGGCCCCCACCTCCCGGCCCAGCCGCTCCAGGAGCTGCTGCTGGGCGCGGTCCACCTCCTCGTCGGTGAGGGTGCGCCGGGGGGACTGGAAGCGCAGGCGGAAGGCCAGGGATTTGTGGCCGGGGGGTATGGGGCGTCCCCGGTACAGGTCAAACAGGGTTACCTCGGTCAATAGGGGAGAGGAGCGCAGGATGTCCATAATCCGCCTGGCGGACACATCCTCGGCCACCACCAGGGCCAGGTCCCGTACCGCCGCCGGAAAGCGGGGCAGGGGGCGGAAGGCGACGGGCCCTGTGCCCAGTGCGGCCACCTCAGCCAGATCCACCTCCAAGTAAAAGGCGGGCCCGGCCACCTCAAAGGCCTCGACGGCGTTGGGGTGCACCCAGCCCAGCACCCCCATCACCTGGCCCCCGGCGGTGATGGCGGCCTGCCATGAGGGGTGCAGAAAAGGCTCATCAGAAGGCACAAAGTCTATACTGTCCACGCCCAGGCGGTCCAGCAGTATCCCGGCCAGGCCCTTGGCCTCGTAGAAGTCGGCCCCCGCCTGGCCTCCGGCCCAAGATACCTCCCCGGCCCCACCCCACAGCACCACCGCCGCCGTCTCCCGCTCCTGGGGCAGGTCGGCCTCCCGGGGCAGATAGGTCCGGCCCACCTCAAACAGCCTTACCGCCTCGGTGCCGAACTTCTGGTTAGTGGCCAGGGCCGTCAGCAGCCCCGGGCGCAGGCTGGTGCGCAGGCACTCCTGCTCCCGGGACACCGGATTAGCCACCCTCAGGCCCACAGGCGAGCCGGTGGCCTCCAGCCCGGCGGCGCTCACCAGGGAGTAGGTGATAGCCTCCTGGAGCCCGCTGGCGGCCAGTATGTCCCGCACCCGCTCCTTGAGGCGGAGCATGGCGTCCGGCTGGCGGTGGGGCAGCCGGCCGCTGAGCACCGTGGTGGGGAGGCGGTCATAGCCCACCACCCGGGCAACCTCCTCCACCACATCGGCGGGCAGGCGGACATCGCTGCGCCAGTAGGGCGGCTCCACCAGGAGTTGCTCAGGGGACTCCTCCCGGCACTGAAATCCCAGGGAGGTGAGCACCCGCACCACCTCGGCCCTGTCTATCTCCATGCCCAGCAGGCGGGATACCTCCGACAGGGGCAGGGCGACGGGCTTGGCCTCCACCCGCCCGGGATAGACATCAATGATGCCCCCGGCCGCCCGGCCCCCGGCTACCTGGAGGAAGAGCTGTGTGGCCCGCCTGATGCTGGGGGGCACCAGCTCCGGGCTGAGGCCCCGCTCAAAGCGCAGCGAGGCCTCGGTGCGCATCTTGAGGGCGGCGGCGGTGCTGCGGATGCTGGCAGGGGCGAAGCTGGCCGCCTCCAGGAGGATATCGGTGGTCTCCGGGGTGACCTCCGTTTCCAGGCCCCCCATCACCCCGGCCACGGCCACCGGGCGGTGGGCATCGGCAATCACCAGCATGTCCGTGCTCAGGGCGCGGCGCTGGCCGTCCAGGGAGGTGACGGTTTCACCGGGCCGGGCACGGCGGACCACTATCCTGGCCTCGGAGAGGCTGCGGAGGTCAAAGGCGTGCAGGGGCTGGCCCATCTCCACCATCACATAGTTGGTGACATCCACGATGTTGTTGATGGGGCGCATGCCGTAGCTGATGAGGCGCTCCTGGAGCCAGCGGGGAGAAGGGCCCACCTTCACCCCCTGGATGAGGGTGGCGCAGTAGCGGGGGCACAGGTCGGGGTCGGCTATCTCCACGGCGGCCAGCCCCTCACTGGGCGGGCCGTCTTCGGGGTAGTCAACAGGTGGGGGGTGGACGGGTTCGTCGGTAAGTGCGCCCACCTCCCAGGCCACCCCCAGCACCGAGAGGCAGTCGGGGCGGTTGGGGGTGATGTCTATCTCCAGCAGGGTATCCCCCAGGTATTCAGCCAGAGGGGCACCAACTGGGGCATCGGGGGGCAGCTCCAGGATGCCCTCGTGGGAGTCGCCCAACCCCAACTCCTTCTCGGAGCACACCATGCCCGCCGAGGACACCCCCCGGATTTTGACCTCCTTAAGGGTAAAGGACTGGCCGGTGTGGCCGTCAATGAGGCTTGCGCCTACCTGGGCGAAGGCCACTTTCTGGCCCACCACCAGGTTGGGAGCGCCGCACACCACCGTATGGCTCTCCCCGGGCAGCTCCACGGTGGCCAGCCGCAGGCGGTCGGCGTTGGGGTGGGGGGCCACCCCGCTCACCCGGGCCACCCGCACCCCCTGCCACTGCTCCCCCACCGCCTCCACCGCCTCCACCTCCAGCCCGGCCATGGTCAGCCTCTCCGCCACCTCCTGGGGGGGCAGCGTCACCTTCACATATTCCCGCAGCCACTTGAGGGAGACCTTCATCCTTCTATCTCCACCTCAACCTGCCTTTGTATAGCCTTCTCGAAAGCCTTGGCTACTCCTATGAACCAATTTATGTATGCATATTGGTGAACCGAGCTAAAGTTAGAGGTGTTGTCCCCTGGGCAGCGTTTTAAGCTTGAAAGCTTAAACGGGAACTGGAATTTGAAATTCAAGGAGGGGCGCATATTTAGCACCACCATTCCCGGACGAAGGTCTTGCAGCTTGACTTTACGACTCATTAGAACT
>JAZGBK010000082.1:0-3028 GCA_036476365.1 Dehalococcoidia bacterium | reverse complement strand
CCCCGGAGAAGCCCGGGACGCCGATATCGGATTGGCCGCCGGTAAGGGCCGGGGCATCATCTTCAGGAAGGGGGAGAAGGTGCGCACCGTAGATGAGGCCCACTTCCTGGAGGAGCTTATGGCCGTGCTGAAAGAGGAGGAGGACAGATGACGCCAGCCGCCGGCATGCGCCTCTCCCACCTCCTCTCCAAGACCCTGCGCCAGGCCCCCGCCGATGCGGAGACGGTCAGCCACCAGCTCCTCCTGCGGGCAGGTATGGTTTACCCCGGTGCCTCCGGGGTGTATTCCTACCTGCCGCTGGGATGGCGGGCCTTCAAGAAGGTGGAGAACATCATCCGGGAGGAGATGGACCGGGCGGGGGGGCAGGAGGCGCTATTCCCCAGCCTGCAGCCCCTGGAGCTGTGGCAGGAGACGGGCCGGGACGCCGCCTTCGGCGCTACCATGTTCTCCATAGAGGACCGGCGGCAGCGGCGGCTGGTGCTGGGCCCCACCCACGAGGAGGTGGTGGCCCAGATAGCCCGCTCCTTCGTCAAGAGCTACCGGGACCTCCCCGTGCTGGTGTACCAGATACAGAACAAGTTCCGGGACGAGCTCCGCCCGCGAGGCGGGCTGCTGCGAGGCCGGGAGTTCTCCATGAAGGACCTCTACAGCCTGGATGCCGACGAGGCCAGCCTGGACCACAGCTATCAGCTTATGATTGACGCCTACCGCCGCATATATGAGCGCTGCCACCTGCCCGTGGTGCTGGTGGAGGCCGACTCCGGAGCTATCGGCGGCAAGGAGTCCCACGAGTTCACCGCCCTTACCCCCACCGGCGAGGACGAAATCATCCACTGCCCCGCCTGCGGCTACGCCGCCAACCTGGAAAAGGCCCAGGGCGGGACGGGGGACCCCCCCACCGAGGCCCCCCTGCCCCTGGAGGAGATAGCCACCCCCGGCGTCAAGACCATAGAAGGCCTGGCCCGCTTCGTAGGCGTGCCCACCAGCCACACCCTCAAGGCCGTGTTCTACTCGGCGGACGGCCGGGTGGTATTCACCGCCATCCGGGGCGACCTGGAGATAAACGAGACCAAACTCAAAAACCTGCTGAAATGCCACGAGCTGCGCCTGGCCACCGAGGATGAGGTGGCCCGGGCCGGGCTGGTGGCCGGCTCCGCCTCCCCCCTTGGGCTCACGGGCATCCCCACCGTGGGCGACGAGTCCATCGCCCTGGGGGCCAACCTGGTGGCGGGGGCCAACCGGGAGGGCTACCATGTCAAAAATGTCACCTACCCCCGGGACTTCCAGGTGGACACCGTAGCCGATATTGCGGCGGCCGCCGCCGGGCAGGGCTGCCCCCACTGCTCCGCCCCCCTCAAGGCGGAACGGAGCATTGAGGTAGGGCATGTCTTCAAGCTGGGCACCTTCATCAGCCAGAAGCTGGGGGCCTCCTTCCTGGACCGGGAGGGGGTATCCCACCCCATCGTAATGGGCAGCTACGGCATCGGCGTGGGCCGCCTGCTGGCGGCCATCGTAGAGCTCCACCACGATGAGCGGGGCATCACCTGGCCCCCCAGCGTGGCCCCCTACCAGGTGTACCTGTGCCCCCTCACCGGCGATAGCTCCCAGGTGGCCCAGGCAGCCGAGGAGCTGTACCAACAGTTGCAGGGGGCAGGGGTGGAGGTGCTCTACGATGACCGGGAGGAGTCGCCCGGGGTGAAGTTCAACGATGCCGACCTCATCGGCATCCCCCTGCGCCTGGTGCTCAGCCGGCGCAGCCTGGAAAAGGGCAGCGCCGAGGTCAAGCGGCGCACCGAGAAGCAGCCCAGCCTCCTCCCCATAGAGGGCCTGGCCGCTCAGGTAAAGGCCCTCCTGACCCAGACCTAAAGGCAGGGTGCTTCCTTTCCAGAATGAGCCTGAATAGAACCTAAGAGGCCGGATCCGCCGTCCCACAACGGCATGGGTTAAGACCTTCCCTTCAGTGGCACTGTCCTGTACAATTGATGCCATGCGAAAGGTCCTACGGTGGCTTTTCCTCTTTCTTGCCACAAGCATGTTGCTGCTCGCCGCCTGCGCCCAGCCTACTCCTACCCCTACATCCACGCCGACACCGACCCCTACGCCGACCCTTACCTCTACACCCACTACACCTACACCCACACCGACCCCCACGCCCATGCCGACACCAGCACCCATCCCCTCACCAGTAGCGTCCATTTCCCTCAGCGGCAGTGCACCTTTCACCATCCACTTCAACGGTACTTCCCAAGGCACCGTCACCTCCTGGCAATGGGATTTTGGCGATGGCGCCTCCAGCACAGAGCAGAACCCCACCCACGAGTACACCAAGGCGGGGTCTCATACAGTGCGCCTGACGGTGTCGGGGCCGGGGGGAAGCAATGTGACCACCCTGACACAGGCTATCAAGGTAAGTCCGGGCCCCCTAACAGAGGTAATGGTAAATCCCCTCCAAATCACTTTGCAAGTTCAGAATACCACCCGCCTGGGTGCCAGGGCTTCGGACCAGTTTGGCAATGAAATCAGCGATGCTGTGTTCGCCTGGAACGCACTAAGCCCCGTGGGGAGCATTGATGAGGCCGGGTTGTTCACCGCAGGGACCAGGGCAGGGGCCTTTGAGGATGTTATCAGAGTGACTGGCACCCGGGGCGAGCGGGTGGGCGAGGCCTCGGCTTCGGTGACCATCCAACCGGGCCCTGTATCCAGAGCCGTGGTGGAGCCCCCTCAGCTCACCCTGGATATTGGTGCTACCCACTCCTTCACCTTCAAGGCCTTTGACGAGTTCGGGAACGAAATCCCCGATGCCACAGCTTCGTGGAGCCTAACGGCCGGTGTGGGCACCATAGATGCCAACGGAGTGCTCACCGCAGGCAAGAAGGCAGGGTCGTTCCTGGGGGCCATCCGGGTGGAGGCTGCTAAGGGGACAGCCAGGGCATCGGCTACTGCGGATGTCTCTGTCCGACCAGACCCCCTGGCCACCGCCGAGGTGCAGCCCTCCTCCGCTATTGTGGAAAAACGGGCCACCCGGCAG
>JAZGBK010000081.1:0-2442 GCA_036476365.1 Dehalococcoidia bacterium | reverse complement strand
CCCCGGGCTGAGGCCGTGCCCCCGGAGCTGGCCCAGGGCCTGCGGGAGCGGGGGGCGGAGGTGGAGGAGGTGGCTGTTTACCGCACTACTCCCGCCCCCGCCACAGAAAAGGCCCGGGAGCTGGTAGAGAGTGCCGATATCATCACCTTCACCAGCTCCTCCACGGTAAAGGGCCTGGCCCGCCTGGTGGGGAATGGAGTGGAGCCGATTAATCAGGCTACCGTGGCCTGCATCGGCCCCGTAACCGCCGCCGCCGCCGCCGGGATGGGCATCCGCACCGATGTGGTGGCCCCCACCCATACTATCCCCGGACTGGTGGCGGCTCTGGTAGAATATCAGCAGAAGAAGCATGAGGGGGTGTAGTGGTCCGGGCGTATGCACCAGGGCTTCAAGTGAAGATGCTGGTGGCCGCACCGGGGCGATAGCATGAGTGTGTTGACGGCGGCGGTTATTGTTTTCCTTTTGACTATACCCTTCGGCTATTTGAGAGCCGGGGCAAGCAGGTTTTCCTGGCGATGGCTGCTGTGGATTCATTTGCCGGTGCTGCTTGTCATTGCGCTGCGCACCTTTGCCGGTGTAGGCTGGCAGTGGACTACCTTTCCGGCGCTGATAGGGGCCTTTTCCCTGGGTCAGCTTGGGGGTGGGTGGGTTCGCATCCTGCGGGCGAGGCATCCGAGCGCCCGGCGCACCGGCTATTCCGCTGGGGAGGCAGTGAAAGAGCTGCCGCTGGCCCGCGGCCAGGAAGAGCGACCCTGAGCTAACCGGTGTTATAGCGGCATGAGGGCGACACCAAGCGGAGGTGAGGCATGATAGAGCAGAAGACGGCACGCTACCCCGGTCTCCGGCTGAGGCGGTTGAGGCGGGGCCAGCCCCTGCGCCGCATGGTGCAGGAGGCCCGGCTGCATGTGGAGGAGTTCGTTTACCCCGTCTTCGTGGTGCCCGGCCGCGGGCAGCGCCAGCCCATTGAGTCCATGCCCGGCATCTGCCGCTTCTCTGCCGATACCCTGTTGGAGGAGGCCGCCGAGGCCCGGGACCTGGGCATCCCCGCCCTCATCCTCTTCGGCCTGCCCTCCCACAAGGACGAGATGGGCTCCGAGGCCTACCACCCCGAGGGGGTCACCCAGCAGGCCATCCGGGCACTCAAGCAGGCCCTGCCGGAGATGCTGGTGATGGTAGATGTGTGCCTGTGCGAGTACACCAGCCACGGCCACTGCGGGGTGGTGGTGGACGGCGAGGTGGACAACGACCGCTCCCTGGAGCTCCTATCGGCCACCGCCCTCTCCCTGGCCCAGGCCGGGGCCGATGTGGTGGCCCCTTCGGCCATGATGGACGGCCAGGTGGCCGCCATCCGGCAGCGGCTGGACAGTGAGGGGCTGACCGCCACCCCCATCATGGCCTACGCCGCCAAGTACGCCTCCTGCTTCTACGGCCCCTTCCGGGAGGCCGCCGACTCCACCCCCGGCTTCGGCGACCGCCGCTCCTACCAGATGGACCCCGCCAATGTCCGGGAGGCCTTGCGGGAGGTGGAGCAGGACGCCGCCGAGGGGGCGGATATCCTCATGGTCAAGCCCGCCCTCCCCTATCTGGATGTCATCTCCCGGGTGCGGGCCGCCTTCTCCCACCCCCTGGCTGCCTATAATGTCAGCGGCGAGTACTCCATGGTCAAGGCCGCCTCCCAGAGGGGCTGGCTGGAGGAGAGGCGGGCCGTCACCGAGGTGCTCACCGCCATCAAGCGGGCCGGGGCCGACATCCTCATCACCTACCACGCCAAAGAGGTGGCCCGCTGGCTGAAGGAGGGGTGAGGGCGTTTGCCCCTGCGGGCAAGGTGGGACGGGCCCCAAGGCGCATGCTTGTCAAGGATAGCGCACCATGACCCATACGGAGGAGAAGCAGATACTGTTTGTGTGCATCGGCAATGTGCACCGCAGCCCTATGGCCGAGGCCTTCTTTAACGACTGCGCCCCGCCCGGCTACCGGGCCGTCTCGGCGGGGCTGCGCCCCGGCCGGGGGCTCAACCCCGATGCCGTGGCTGTCATGGCCGAGGTGGGGCTGGACATCAGCCTCTACTTCCCCAAGCCCCTCACCCCGGACATCATGTCCCGGGCGCGGCGTATTGTCTCCGTGGGCGTTGACGCCGACTACCTCATGGATTTCGACGAGAGGTGGGAGGTGGAGGACCCCTTGCACCAGCCGGTTGAAAAGCTGCGGGAAATCAGGGATGTCATCCGGGAGAAGGTGCTGGACCTGGCAGCCCGCTTGGAGGTCAGATGAATAACGCCCGCTCACAGAAGCTCTTCGCCGAGGCACAGCAGCTCCTCCCCGGCGGGGTGAACAGCCCGGTGCGCTCCTTTGCCGCCGTGGGCGGGGGGCCCCTGTTCATAAAGTCGGGCAAGGGCAGCTACATCTATGACGAGGACGGCAACCGCTTCGTGGACTATATGA
>JAZGBK010000080.1:0-3204 GCA_036476365.1 Dehalococcoidia bacterium | reverse complement strand
CATCAACGGTGTAGTTACAGCTGGCGGTTTGGGTGGGCACGTAATTGGTCAGGACAACCGCAGCACCTTCGGCGAGACTGTCGTGGCCGAAGAGCAGGTAGCCATTTCCGTCCAGTGCGACGTAGGTAGCGCCATCGGGATCGAGGAGCTTATCGGCGCTGCCCGCCACCGAGGTGGCGTCGGGGAAGGCAGCCATATCGGTGGTGCCCACTGTTACCGGGGTGGGTCGGGTAGACAGGTTGGTGTCGGTCATCAGGCCGATGACCGCCGCCTGGATGTTGTGCAGCTCGGTCGCCTGGGCCGACTCCTCGCCGGCGCCCAGGAACCGCCCCAGGTTGGGGATGACCACCGCGGCCAGCACGCCCAGGATGGCCACCACGATGAGCAACTCAATAAGGGTAAAACCCCGTTGCCCCTTCTTTCTCTGTAGCATAGCCTTCACCTCCTAATTTACCTGGTGTGCTCTTATGTTAGCAGGTGTGGCGCCGGGGGCAATCCACCAATGGGGTGATTATGGCAGTGGGAAAGGATTAGCCCGTACGGGTGAACAGCCGTAGGGGGTGGGTGGTGGCTACCGCTCCTCGTGTGGGGGGACCAGCCCCGCCCGCACCGCATAGGCGGCGGCCTGGCTACGGCTGGCCAGGTGGAGCTTGTCCATGATGTTGCGCAGGTGGGTCTTGACCGTGTTCTCGGAGATGTAGAGGGCGGCGGCTATCTCCCGGTTGCTGGCCCCTTTGGCCACCTGTTGCAGCACCTCAGTCTCCCGCTGGGTGGGGCCGCCCGCTTCCGCCTCCACTTTGGGAGGGCCGGAGGGGGTCTTGAGCTCGCCGAGCAGCTTGGAGGCCAGGTCCGAGGAGACGATGACGCCGCCCCGGGCCACATGGAATACCGCCTGTAGCAGCTCCTCAGGGTCGGCGTGTTTCAGCAGGTATCCCTTGGCACCGGACTTAATGGCGGCAAACAGGTCATCCTCTTTTTCAGAGACGGTGAGCACCAGGATATTGGCCTGAGGAGAGATGGCCTTCAGGGCACTGGTGGCCTCCAGGCCGCCGCAGCGGGGCATATTCAGGTCCATGAGGATGACATCAGGGGTCAGCTCCTTGGCCTTTTCAATAGCCTCCAGGCCATCGGCGGCCTCTCCTACCACCTCCAGCCTCTCATCGGCAGCGAGCACCGAGACCAACCCCCGGCGGAACAGGGAGTGGTCGTCCACCAAGAGCACCCTTATGCGGTCCATACTACAGCCTCACTTTCTCATCCGGCAGGTGTGCCACCACCGTGGTGCCCTCCCCCGGTGCCGAGGTTACCTCCAGTGTACCCCCCAGCCCCTCCGCCCGCTCCTTCATAATATCCAGGCCCCAGAACCCCAGGGAGTCCGGGTGCTGGTCCAGGGAGAAGCCCTGGCCATTATCCTCTATGCTTAGCTGACAGCCCTGGGGGGTGTCCTCCAGGGACAGGTGTACCCGGCTGGCGCCGGCATGCTTGCGGACATTGCTCAACGCCTCCTGGGCGATGCGGAAGAGCTGCAGTTCTGCGGCCGGGGAAAGGTTGCGCAGCACCTTGGGGACATCAAAATGGACTTCCAGCCCGTAGCGCTGGCCGAACTCCCGGAGGTAACTCTCCAGGGCAGGGAGGAGGGGGTGGCCCGCGGCCTCGGTGCTGAGCTGGTCAATGGACTCCCGGATATCTTCGTAGGTGGACTGCACCGTCTGGCGGATGTCCACCAGCCCGGCCAGGGCCTGCTCCGTCTCCTGGCTGGAGACGGAGTTGCTTACGGCTTTGGTCTTGAGGTTCAGGTAGTTCAGGGCCTGGGCCACCCCATCGTGTAGCTCCCGCCGGAGCCGGCGCCGCTCCTCCAGCACCGCATCCCGTTCAATGCGGCGACGGATGTTGAGGTTGGTACGAAAGGAAACAGTAGCTATCAGGAAGCTGAAGGCTACATAGACGATAAGCAGGGCCAGACGATTGCCCTCCAGCACCCAGGCGTACTCATCACTTAGCTGGTTCAGCCCCAGGTGGGCGGCGGCCGGAGCGGCAGCGGTGATGGCGGCCGTCACCGTAGCTATGCGGTCCCCGAAAAGGAGGGCGGCGGTGAGCACCGGCGTCAAGGAGTAGAGCAGGTAGCCGCTGTCCAGGCCGCTGTTGAACAGCACCAGGAAGACGCATATAGCCAGGTCTCCACCCAGCACCACCAGGGTAAGCCGGCCCTGCTGCCGCCAGCGTAGCGGGGAGAACACCTTGAGCAGGCTGTAGAGGCCCAGTAGGGTAAGGGTGATGATGGTCTCCCGGGGTGTTGCCTGGGTGGTGGTAAAAGGGATGACCTGTACCACCACCACCGCCAGACCAAAGCTGAGGAAGCGGTAAACCGCCAGGAAGCGATGGATGCTTAGTTCATAGGAGGTCATCAACATCGGCTCTGTAACCAACCTAATACGACGGGGCACACTTGTCAACTCCTGTGCGGGGGGTGGAAGGCAAAATCCGTTTATATTCGCACCCGCCCGAGGACCATAATTGGGGGCCTTGCCGCCGTCATCGATGTACTGGACGAGTACAGCCCCTTGACAGTGACGGGGGTCTCTGCTACACTTACGCTGGATTCGCAGCGCACCTTAACAACCGGATAGTGGAAGGAAGGTTACTTATTTGGCGAGTTTGATCCTGGCTCAGGATAAACGCTGGCGGCGCGCTTAATGCATGCAAGTCGAACGGTCCCGAGTTCGCTCGGGATAGTGGCGAACGGGTGAGTAACGCGTGGGCGACCTGCCCCCCGGTGGGGGATAACCTTGCGAAAGCGGGGCTAATACCGCATGATGTGGCCGGTATGAATGCCGGTCACCAAAGCCTTCGGGCGCTGGGGGAGGGGCCTGCGTTCTATCAGCTTGTTGGTGGGGTGACGGCCTACCAAGGCAATGACGGATAGCTGGTCTGAGAGGACGGTCAGCCACACGGGCACTGAGACACGGGCCCGACTCCTACGGGAGGCAGCAGCAGGGGATCTTGGGCAATGGGCGAAAGCCTGACCCAGCGACGCCGCGTGGGGGAAGACGGCCTTCGGGTTGTAAACCCCTTTTCTCGGGGAAGAGTAAGGACGGTACCCGAGGAATAAGTCTCGGCCAACTACGTGCCAGCAGCCGCGGTAATACGTAGGAGGCAAGCGTTATCCGGATTTACTGGGCGTAAAGGGGATGTAGGCGGCTTATT
>JAZGBK010000008.1:0-4175 GCA_036476365.1 Dehalococcoidia bacterium | reverse complement strand
AGGTATCGCTTTATCACCATTTTTCTATCTTATAGCCCACCTATAAACGAGATAGCCCATTACTACGAAACCCAAGATGGTAAATAGAGGTATGCCAATAATTTTATCTACTATTGCGCCCACTACTTGAACCACCAAGCCAATTGCAATCCCAGCTATTCCCAGAAGTATCCTTATCCCGATGCTTTTCTTGCGCTTCAATGCCTCGCTCACACTGATAATAGTTTATTCGGGATTTCCCATATCAATTCACAGTAAGGCAATTTACATGCCCGACCGCTCTGGGGCCAATGATATGCCCATGCCACGTGGCTGGTCAAGCCAGTTCCACACCCCGCAGGTCACCCATACCGTCCGTGTCCTGCACTTCGGCACCCAAAAACCTCCTCGCAAGCGCTCCATCAGAACCCTTTTACAAATAGTAGTAAGTCCCCTGTAATAAAATGTGTGAGCACCTATGTTAGGCGACAGCCAGAGCGCTACTTGCTTGTTGAAAGCCATCGGGAAAGCGGCAAGGTAGTTCAGAGCTTCCTGAAGTATCTGGGCACCGAGCCGCCCACCATAGAGGAACTGAGCAGCTGAAGGCGGAATATGCTCACAGGTTGCTGCCGCCTAAGAAGCGGGGGCGGCCCAGGAAGAGGGAGAGGCGAGCAAAGTGAGAGGCGGGGGGGCCGCAGGTTAGTGAGGTAGCCTACCGGCCCTTGAACAGGGGCTCCCTTTTCTCTATCCAGGCCTGGGGGCCCTCCTGGGCATCCTCGGTGACGGCGATGAGCTTGGTGGCCTCCAGGTGGGCCTGCAGGGCCTGCTCCAGGTCCATGCCCAGCCCCTGGTACACCAGCTGCTTCATGAGCCTCAGCGCCACCCCCGGCCCCCGGGCCAGCTCCACGGCCAGGCGCCGCGCCGTAGGCAGGAGCTCGTCCTCCGGTAGCACCTGGTTCACCAGCCCCATGCTCAGGGCCTCCTCAGCACTGACGATGCGGGCGGTCCACAGCATATCCAAAGCCCGGGGTATCCCCACCAGCCGGGGCAGGGTGTAGCAGCCGATGACGGGCACCTCGCCCATGCGGACGAAGCCGGTGCCCAAACGCGCCCGCTCCGAGGCCAGGCGCAGGTCGCACAGGGTAATCATGTCAAAGCCACCCCCCACCACCGGCCCGTTGATAGCCGCTATGTAGGGCTTCTCCAGGGCCACCGCCGCCTGCGCCATCGGCCACAGGTCCGCCACCCCCACCCACCGGCCGGAGCGCGCAAAGCTCCGCCGGGAGGCCAGCAGGTGTCGGGGGTTGCCCCCGGAGCTGAAGGCCCGGCCCTGGCCGGTAACCACCACCGCCCTCACCTCGGGGTCCTGCTGGGCATCCCTCAGGGCGGCTACCCACTCCTCCCCCATGCGGGCGGAGAGGTCGTTGAGAGTGCGGGGACGGTTAAGGGTCAGCAGGGCCACCCCATCCTCTTTGGTATAGATAATATCCTGGAACTCCATACCTCCCCCCTCAGTGCCCCGTGGGTGGGGCTACCCTCTACGGCCCGGCTTCCCCCTCATCCTCCCGGTAGCGGATAACCACCTTGCGGCCCATCCCGGTGCCCACGCTCTCGGTGATGATATCCGGGTATTGACTCAGGGCCAGGTGCACCAGCCGGCGCTCAAAGGCGGGCATAGGCTCCAGGGTAACCGGCTGCCCCATCTTTCGCACTTGGTCGGCGAAATGATTGGCCAGGGTCTGCAGGGCCTCGTAGCGGCGGCGCTTGTAGCCCTCCACATCCACCACGATAGGCAGCCGCCCCCTTACCTGGCGGGACACCATAAGGTTCAACAGGTACTGGAGGGATGCCAGGGTCTGCCCCTGCCGGCCGATGAGCAGCCCCAGGTCCCGGCCCCGGATATCCAGGGCCACTGTGCGGGGGCTCATCTCCAGCCCTTGGGGGACGGGGACGGGCACTACCCGGGCGGACAGGTTCATGGCCTTGAGCAGCCCCTCCAGGACCCCTTTTATTTCATCCTGGGGGACCTCATCCTGGGGGACCTCATCCTGAGGGCCCTCATCCTGTGGGCTCTCCCCCTGTGGGCTCTCCCCCTGTGGGGCTTCCCGGCTGGTCGTCAGGGTTACCTCCACCACCGCCTCCTCCGCCCCCACCAGGCCGAAGAGACCTGGTTTGCCCTTTTTGACGACGGTTATCTCCACCTCTTCCCTCTCCACCTCCAGCTCGTCCAAGGCGTTCTGGATGGCCTCGTCCACGTTTTGGCCGCTGAACTGCTGCTTGTCCAAGGCGTGACCCCTTTTCCTGGGAACGGGAGGGTATGAGTTCCCCCCATCCCCCGATGAAATACTGAATTGCGATGCCCACCATGTTGGAGACCACCCAGTAGAGGGCCAGGCCGCTGGGGAACTGGAGTGTGAACCAGCCGAACATTATGGGCATCATCCACAGCATATAGCGGTTCATGGTGCTCTGGCGGGGGTCGGTGGAGGGGGTGGTTATCATCTTCTGCTGGACCCACATACTGCCCCCCACCAGCACAGGCAGGATGAACGGGGTGGGGTCCGGCTGGCTGAGCTTCAGCCACAGGAAACCCTCGTTGAGCGGCACCATGCGGACGACCAGCGACCAGGAGTAGAGGTGCTGGGAGAGGTTGAACAGGAGGTCGGGGGAAGTGGGCAGTACCGCCCGGATAGAGTAGAACAGGGCTATCCAGATGGGGAACTGCACCAGCATGGGCATGATGCAGCCCATGGGGCTTACCCCCGCCTCTTTGTAGAGCCGCATCTGCTCCGCACCCAGCTTCTCCCGGCTCTTGGCGTATTTCTTCTGCATCTCTTTCAGCTTGGGCTGAAGGGCACTCATGGCCCTGGTGGCCTTGAGCTGCCTTACGGTAAGGGGAAAGGTGACAACACGGATAAATATGGTAAAGGCGATGATGGTCAGGCCGAAGTTGTGGAACAGGACGCTGTAGAGCACGATAAGCCCGTTGAGCATGGGGTCAAAGAAGAAGGTGTTCCAAAGCGGGCCTATCATTACTCCTTCACCGCCTTTTCCACCACCTCAGGCAGAGAAACGCGCCACACCAACCTCCCGGTCTTAGCGTCCAGGGCGAACAGGATGCCCTGCTCGGAAACCACATATACCTCGCCATCGTGGCTCACCACATCGGCGCTGACGGTCATATCCTCATCCTGAGGGCCCGGCTGCCACTCCCACTTTCTGGTGCCGGTGGCCGGGTTCATGCCGTAAACGGTGCCCCCGGTGGTGGCTACCACCACCACCCCCTCCTCCAGGACCGGGGCGGCCCGGATGGGCTCCTCCAGGTCCTCCTCCCAACGCACCTGGCCCCTGCGGGCATCCACAGCGTAGAGTCCCCCGTCCAGTGCCCCGAAAAAGACCGTGCCCTCATAGTAAAGGGGGCGGCTCCACACCCACTCGCCCACCGAGATGGGGGAGGCCCACACCTCCCGGCCATCCTTGCCTACGGCATACAGGTTGCCGTCAAAGGAGCCGAAGTATATAGTGCCGTCCACCACCAGCGGCGTGGAGGCGATGCCCCCCTCGGTCTCAAACGGTTCCACCCACACCTCTTCCCCGGTATCCAGGCTCACCGCATAAAGCCGGCGGTCCAGAGAGCCGAAGATGACCATATCCCCCAGCAGCACCGGGCTGGCCCAGATACGGCTCCGGGCCTGAAAGGGTTGTACCCACCATTCGGCCCCGGTGGTGGCATCTATGGCGTAGAGCTCGCTGTCGGCGGCGATGAGCAGGATGTTACCAGCCAGCACCGGGGTGGCTACCAGGGACTCATTTTGGAACAGGGGCTCCTCACCCCGGAGAGTACCGTTGGCCCGGCTCAGCACCCACACCTTGCCATCAAAGGCGGCCACGAACAACTTGTCTCCGCTGGGGAGGGGCTGGGCGTAGATTATGCCCAGTTTCTCTGCGGGGGAGACCCACTCCCCACCCCCGGGAAAGGGCAGCCCCGGGCGGCGCCGCTGGGGGTCAAGGGCCAGGACATTGCCCTTAGGGGAGACGGCGTAGATTATGCCTTCCTCCACGGTTATGGCCGAAGACCCCTGGCTCTGGGGCACGCAGGCACTTAGCAGCAGCCCCAGGAGGGGAACGGCTATCGCTATATAGCGGACGCACTTCTTAAGGCGGTGAGGGTTCACTTCCGGCTTTCTTCCCGTATG
>JAZGBK010000079.1:0-2496 GCA_036476365.1 Dehalococcoidia bacterium | reverse complement strand
TCCTCTTTGGAGTAACCCATCTCGGCGAGCACCTCGTGGGTGTGCGCCCCTATGGGACTGCCCAGGGTGCGCACGCTGCCCGGTGTGTCCGAGAGCTTGATGGGGATGCCCAGTTGCCGCACCTTGCCCACAGTAGGGTGGTCAATCTCCAGCAGCATCTCACGGTGCAGCACCTGGGGGTCCTTGAAGGCCTCGTCCACATAATTCACCGGGCCGGTGCACACATTCTTGTCCCAGAAGAAGTCAAACCACTCCTGCCGGTTCTTGGTGGCGAAGACCTGGGCCAGCTCGGCCACTATGCGGTCCTTCTCCTCGCCGGTGGCCCGGTGCTTGTCCTTAAGGTCGTCCCGGCCCAAGGCCTGGCAGAAGTTGTCCCACAGGTGTTTCTCGGCACAGGCGATGCTATAGTATTCGCCATCCTGGCACTTGTACACCTGTGCCCACACCGCTCCGCCGGTGGTGCGGCTGTCGCCCCGCTTGGGCACGGCCCCCGTGGAGAGATAGCTGCCGATTTCCGTCATCATCACCGACATAACGCCGTCGGTGTAGGATATATCCACCAGCTGGCCCCGCCCCGTCTTGTCCCGGGCGATGATGGCGGTCAGTATGCCGATGGCGGCGTGGAGGCCGCACCCGGCCATGTCGGCCACGAAGTTGCTGGGGAAACACGGGGGGCCATCCTTGGGCCCCACCAGGGACAGGGCGCCGGCGATGCCGATGTAGTTCATGTCGTGGGCCGGCAGATACGCATAGGGTCCGTCCTGGCCGAAGCCGCTACAGGCGCAATATATCAGCCGGGGGTTTATCTCTCTTAGGGAGTCGTAGTCGCAGTTGAGGCGCTTCATCACGCCGGGGCGGTTGTTCTCCACCAGGACATCGGCATCCTTCACCAGCCGGTATAGCACCTGCTGGGCAGCCGGGTTCTTCAGGTCCAGAATGATGCTCTTCTTATTGCGGTCAGGGGCGAAGAAGGCGGCGTACCTTTCGGAGTTGGGGGAGCGCTCGGCGCTGCTGTCGGCGGGGGGTGGGGGAGGGTCCACCTTGATAATCTGGGCGCCGAAGTCCCCCAGGAACATAGCCCCGTAGCCGGCAGGATAGCGCCGGGAGAGGTCCAGGACCTTGACATGGTCTAAAGCCAGCATATCCTTGTCTCCTTTCAGTGGTTTGCTAACAGCATATATGCTCCGACCCTGGCAAAGCAAGCTGAACGCTGGGGGTAGTTTAGCACCCGCTTTTCTTTCACCCACCCGCCCGAGGGTGGGCGAGCAAGCGCCGCCCCTACCTGTCCCCCAGGCCCCTCGGGGTTATTCGCCCCGGAACACGGGTTCCCGCTTTTCCAAGAAGGAGCTTATGCCCTCCTGGAAGTCCCAGGTCCGGAAGAGGCCCATCTGGGACCGGGCCTCAAAGTCCAGGGAGGCCTTCAGGTCCCCCCGGTGGGCCAGGTAGATAGCCTCCTTGGCGGCCCGCAGGGCCAACGGGGCGTTCTGGGATATCGTCAGGGCCAGGGACTTGCAGGCGTCCGTCAGCTCTCCATCAGGGACAACCCCGTTCACCAGCCCTAACCTCTCCGCCTGCTCTGCGTCCACGCCATCGGCGGAGAAGATAAGCTCGCAGGCCCGGGCGGCCCCCACAGCCTGGGTAAGGGTATAGGTGAGGCCGCCATCAGGGACAAGGCCCCTCTTGGTAAAGGTGGAGATGAGGCGGGCACCGCGGGCCATCAGGCGGATATCGCACATCATGGCCAGGGAGAAGCCTCCCCCGGCGGCCACCCCGTTGATGGCGGCGATGGTGGGTTTGCCCATCTCCACCACGCTCAGCACCCGCTGGGTGGCCAGGTCCATGACCCCTGGCGGTACCTGGCCTGAGGTAAGGGCCTGAAGCTCCCTCAGGTCGGCCCCAGAGCAGAAGGCCCGCCCCCGTCCGGTGATTATGAGGACCCGCACCCCGCTATCGTCACGGACATCCTGAAAGGCCGAAAGAAGCTCCTCCCTCAGTCTCATGCTCAGAGCGTTCAGATTCTGCGGACGGTCAAGGGTTATAGTGGCTACCGGCCCTTCCTTCTCCAGGAGCAGATTCTCGTAGCTCAAGGTGCCTCTCCCTCTTCTTGCTTTCCTGAATCCGGGCCCGCTGTTCAGCCCGGGCCCTCACTCTCCCCTGGCATTGGTTCTAACCAGATAGACATCGGTGCCGCCGCTGCCGAAGGACTCGGTGCTGCCGGCGATGATGAAGCCGCCATCGGATGTCTGCAGAATAGCGGCGGCGGAGTCGGAGGCGGGGCCGCCGAAGGCGCTGGACCACAGCTCATTGCCCCTGGCATCGGTCTTGACCAGATAGATGTCGGCACCGCCGCTGCCGAAGGACGCGGTGCTGCCGGCGATGATGAAGCCACTGTCGGATGTCTGCCGGATAGCGGCGGCGGAGTCGGAGGCGGGGCCGCCGATGGCGCTGGACCACAGCTCATTGCCCCTGGCATCGGTCTTGACCAGATAGATGTCG
>JAZGBK010000078.1:0-6875 GCA_036476365.1 Dehalococcoidia bacterium | reverse complement strand
ATGACCTTCTTCACGCTATCCCCGAGGTGGGCGGCGGCCTTTTCGGCATCGGTAAAGATACCGGTGGACTCCACCACCACCTGGGCGCCCACGCTGCCCCAGGGGATTTTTCCCGGGTCACGCTCGGCGAACACCCGTATATCGCGGCCGTCCACCCGCAGGGAGTCCTGGGCGGACTCCACCTTGCCCGGGTAGCGCCCGTAGGTGGAGTCCCAGCGCAGCAGGTGGGCGTTGGTCTCGGTATCGGTGAGGTCGTTGACGGCCACCACCTCCAACTTGCCGGGGTGGCGCTCCTGCACCGCCCTCAGCACCTGGCGGCCGATGCGCCCGAAGCCGTTAATGCCGATTTTGGTGGTCATAGCAAATCTCCTCCCACATTCATTCCTGGTGGCCGTGCTCGGCACTCACCTCGGTGGCTATGCCCCCCCGGGGGGCGAAGCGGGCGCTGACCCGCATCCACACCGGGTCCAGCAGCCCTGCCAGGTCTTTCAGGATGCGGTTGACGCTGTGCTCCTGCAGGATGCCCACGCTGCGGAACGAGGTGAGGTAGAGCTTCAGGGTCTTCAGCTCCACCAGCTTGTGGCGCGGGGTATAGCTTATCTCCAGGTGGGCGAAATCGGGCAGCCCCGACCAGGGGCACACCGAGGTGAACTCGTCGGTGGTGTAGCTTACCACGGCCCTCTCTCCAGGGTACTCGTAAGGGATGGCCAGCAGGTCGGCGGTGCGCAGCGCCTCCTCGCCGCTGAAGTCAAACTCCCGGCGGTGGTCCAGGGGGGCCGCCTCCGGGGGCAGCCCCGCTTCCCGGCCAGGTCTCACCGGGCCATCCGGTAGAGAATGGCACCGTCCTGGAACAGGCGCTCCACGGTGCCCTCATAGCGCATGTACTCCAGGTGGGCGACGGTCTCGGTGACGGCGATACGCCGGTCCAGAGGGTTGAACTGGTCCCAGGGCTGGGGGACGTTCCAGGTTATCTGCGAGGAGATAAACCAGGCGTTCTGTGGCTCTTGGCGAATGACGCTGCGGATTTCCTCCTTACGCTGCTCGTGGTGCGCCTTTATCTCCTCTATGCGCTCCTTAAGGTTGGTGAAGATGTGCTCGTGCGCGGGCAGCACCTGAGCAGCGGGCAGGTTGCGCAGCTTGTTCAGGGAATTTATGAAGTCCCCCAGGGGGCTGTCCCCTGATTGCACATGATAGCTGATGTTGGGGGTAATCACCGGCAGGATGTGGTCCCCCGAGAACAGGATTTTGTGCTCCGGCTCCCACAGGCAGATGTGGCCCGGGGAGTGGCCCGGTGTCCACAGCACTTCTAGGTTGAAGCGGCCGATGTTCAGCACCTCCCCCCCGTACAGGGACTGGTCGGGCATAGTTACGGTAACATACTCCAGCACGGGCATGGAGGCCGATTGCAGGTTGGCCAGGTCAATGGGGGGCACCCCGTGGAGGGCCAGCACGGCGCCCATCTTGTCCCGCAGCTCGGCGAACTTTATGTAGCGGGACTCGATGAGGTCCCCCTCCCAGCGGTGTGCCAGCAGCTTGGTGGCCGGGGACACCTGCTTGATGCGTCCGGCCAACCCGTAGTGGTCGGCGTGGACATGGGTGACCACAATGGTCTCTATGTCGGCAAAGCCCAGGCCCATGTCCTTGAGCCCGGCCTCCAGGGCGTTGAAGGCTTCCTGGGTGTACCAGCCGGTGTCCACCATGAGCCAGCCGCTCTTGCCCTGCACCAGGTAGCAGTTGAGGAAGCCCAGGGGGTTGTCCGGGATGGGGACCTTGATCTGGTGGATGCCCGGTATTACTTCCATGCGTCTCCTTACACTCCAATGGGGAGGAAGGCCTTTCGGCCAGGGTAGGTGGCGGCCTCACCCAGCTCCTCCTCAATGCGTAGCAGTCTGTTATACTTGGCCAGCCGTTCCGAGCGGCAGGGGGCACCGGCCTTGATGAAGGGAGCGCCCAGGGCAACGGCCAGGTCGGCGATGGTGGTGTCCTCCGTCTCCCCGGAGCGGTGGCTGATGATGGTGGCCCACCCGGCCCGCTGGGCCATGTGCACGGCATCTATGGTCTCGGTGAGGGAGCCTATCTGGTTGAGCTTGATGAGGATGGCATTGGAGGCCCGCTGTGCGATGCCGTCGGCCAGCCGGGCGGGGTTGGTCACATAGAGGTCGTCCCCCACCAGCAGTGCCCGTTTGCCCAGCCTCTCGGTGAGTAGCCGCCACCCCGCCCAGTCCTCCTCCCCCAGGCCGTCCTCTATGCTGACCACGGGGAAGGCGGAGGCCAGTTCCTGGTAGTAGTCCACCATATCCGGTGCGCTGAGGGTGTGCCCGTCCCGGGCCAGATGGTAGCTCCCATTGGCGAGCAGGTTGGAGGCGGCCACATCCAGGGCCAGGAAGCAGTCCTCGCCGGGCCGGTATCCGGCGGCCTCAATGGCCTTCACCAGCAGCTCCACCCCGTCCCGGTTGGAGGGCAGGGCGGGGGCAAAGCCCCCCTCGTCCCCCACCGCCGTGCTCCACCCCCGCTCCCGGAGGAGCCCGCGGAGGATGTGGTATATCTCCGCCCCCATACGCAGCGCCTGGGAGAAACTCTTTGCCCCAGCGGGCACCAGCATGAACTCCTGGAAATCGGCGGCATCGGCGGCATGCTGGCCGCCGTTGAGCACATTCAGCAGGGGCACGGGCAGGGCGGTGCCCTGAGCCTGACGAAGGGCAGCGGCGGGGCCTCCCAGGTAGCGGTAGAGGGGCAGCCCGGCGTGGGCGGCGGCGGCATGGGCGCAGGCCAGGGATACCCCCAGCACGGCGTTGGCCCCCAGGCGGGACTTGCTGGCAGTGCCGTCCAGCTCCAGCAGGCGGCGGTCTATGGCCTCCTGGGCGGTGGCGTCCATGCCCTTCAGGGCGGGGGCTATCACGGTGTGGATGTTATCAACGGCCTTGAGGACGCCTTTGCCGCCGTAGCGTCTGGGGTCGCCGTCCCGCAGCTCCAGGGCCTCGTGGGTACCGGTGCTGGCCCCGGAGGGGACGGCGGCCCGCCCCCGCGCACCACCGGCCAGGGCCACCTCCACCTCCACGGTGGGGTTGCCCCGGGAGTCCAGTATCTCCCGTGCCCGGATAGCCTCAATGGCGGCGCTCAACTACCCCCCTTGACGGCGGCCAGGGTGATGGCGGCCAGGGCCTTGTCCACCGCCTCCTCCGGGGTCCCGGCCAGTATGATGCAGTCCTTGCCCTCTCCGTTGCGGCACAGCTCCCAGGTGCCGATGCCTACTACTGGTGTCCCGCCCTGGAGGGCGAAGGCTATCTCGGACAGGGTGCCGAATGAGCCGCCCACGGCGATGACCGCCCGGGCCGATTTGACCACGATGGTGTTGCGGGCGTAGCCCATGCCGGTGACGATGGGTATCTGGATATATGGGTTGGCGTCTTCGGGGCTGTTGCCGGGGAGGATGCCGACGGTCCTGCCCCCCTCCGCCGCCGCCCCCCGGGCGGCCGCCTCCATCACCCCCCCCAGGCCGCCGCAGACCACGGTTATCCCCCGGCGGGCCAGCTCCCGGCCCACCCCTTCGGCGCTCCTGGCCTCCTCCGAGGTGCACCGGCTGCCCCCGATGACGGCTATCAGTGTTTCCATGCCAAGTTATAGATTATATCTTTTCTCCCTGCCCGGCACCACCCCGCCAGAGGCTGAAGGACGGCTTTTACCATCCATTACCGGCTCGCTCACCCGCCCGGTAGGTAATGGATAACTGGGGGCCAACTGTAAGCTGGGTTACAGTTGTGGAATGAAGAAGCGGTGTTATAATGGTTGGTGTTTGGCAGCACTATACCTCAGGGAGAAGAGAGACTTGGATAGAAAAATCAGGTACATCCTGTTGGGGGCGGTCTCCGCCCTGGTGCTGCTCCTCCTCATGGGAGTCCCCACGGCGCTCGTACCCACCTCCCTGTTCACCCGGATGATACCGGCAACCTCCCTGGACTACACCTTCCTGGCAGCCACCTCCGGGCTGGCGGGGGCCTATATTTCCCTAAGCGTCTACCGGAGGCGGGATTCCAACAAGGCCACCGGCTCGGCCTTCGCCGGGGCGGTGGGCGGCATCTTCGCCTTCGGCTGTCCCCTCTGCAACGCCGTGATAATGTCCCTCATCGGGACATCCACCATCCTGGCCTACTATGTGCCCTTCACGCCCTTTATCGGGCTGGCCAGCGTGGGCCTGCTGGCGACGGCCGTATACCTGAAGGCCAGGGACCGGGGGTGCGATACCTGTGAGCAGCCCGGACCGGGACGGGAGGACCTGGCGGGCAAGGTGCCGCGCACCGATATATCCGCCGGCTAAGCCAGGCAAAACACCCCCTCCCCTTAGCCCCCAGGCCGTTTAGCGACCCTTTTCTGGCCCACCACTTTTGCGATTAGCAAAATGTCCTGTCCCCAGCACCCGTAGTATCGGTGTTCCTTGGGGCCCCGGCGGGCAGAAAGATGCTGCTGTCTAATCATCCCCCCTGTTTGTCCCCGCCGCACTATCTGGTATTATGCATTAACGGGGGTGCAAGCCGCTTTTGCCACCCCACCGCTGGGCGAGGAGATTGATGGCCACCAGGTATAACCCCCCGGAGATAGATAAGAAGTGGCAGCAGCGCTGGGAGGCCGATGGCCTCTACCGGGTGCGGGACGATGACCCCCGCCCCAAATACTATGACCTCACCATGTACCCCTACACCTCCGGCGACCTCCACATCGGCCACTGGTACGCCATGGCCCCCGCCGATGTCTTTGCCCGCTACATGCGTATGAAGGGCTACAATGTGATGCACCCCATGGGCTTTGACGCCTTCGGCCTGCCCGCCGAGAACGCCGCCATCAACCGGGGCATCCATCCCTATACCTGGACCATGAGCAACATAGACAACATGCGCCGCCAGCTCCGCTCCATGGGTGCTTCCTACGACTGGGACCGGGAGGTCAACACCTGTGTCCCCGAGTACTACAAGTGGACCCAATGGTTCTTCCTCAAGCTGTACGAGGCCGGGCTGGCCTACCGCGGCCGGGCCCCGGTGAACTGGTGCCCCCAGTGCCAGACGGTGCTGGCCAACGAGCAGGTGGTGGCCGGCCAGTGTGAGCGGTGTCACACCGGGGTGGAGCGCCGGGAGCTGGAGCAGTGGTTCTTCCGCATCACCGAGTACGCCGAGGAGCTCAAGGACCACATCGGTATTGACTGGCCGGAGCGCATCAAAATAATGCAGCGCAACTGGGTGGGCAAGAGCGAGGGTGCCGAGCTCTCCTTCGGCCTGGAGCACTACGGCCTGGAGGAGAAAGAAATCCGGGTGTTCACCACCCGCCCGGATACCATCTACGGGGCCACCTTCATGGTGCTGGCCCCGGAGCACCCCCTGGTGAAGGTGCTCACCACCCCGGAGCAGCGCCAGGCGGTGGAGGAGTACGCCGCCCTGGCCTGGGAGCGCTCGGAGATTGAGCGCCAGGCGGTGGAGAAGGAGAAGTCCGGCGTCTTCACCGGCGCCTACTGTATAAACCGCTTCAACGGGGAGAAGGTCGCCATCTGGATAGCCGACTATGTGCTCATGGGCTACGGCACCGGGGCGGTGATGGGGGTGCCCGCCCACGATACCCGGGACTTCGCCTTTGCCGGGAAATACGGCATACCCATCCCGGTGGTCATCGCCCCGCCGGGGTGGCCGGGTGGAGAGCTGGAGGAGGCCTATCTCGGCGAGGGCACCATGGTCAACTCCGGCCCCTTCAACGACACCCCCAGCACCCAGGGCAAGGACGCCGTGGCCCGCTACGCCGAGGAGCAGGGCTGGGGCCGTAAGACCGTCTCCTACCGACTGCGGGACTGGCTCATCTCCCGGCAGCGCTACTGGGGTGCCCCCATCCCCATGGTGTATTGCTCCCAGTGCGGCATAGTGCCCGTGCCCGAGGACCAGCTACCGGTGCTGCTGCCCGAGGACGCCGAGTTCCGCCCCACCGGGGAGTCCCCCCTCAGGCTCCACCAGGGGTTCGTCAACACCACCTGCCCCCGCTGCGGCGGCCCCGCCCAGCGGGAGACGGACACCATGGACACCTTCATGTGCTCCTCGTGGTACTACTTCCGCTTCGCCTCCCCCCACTACGATAAAGGGCCGTGGGAGCCGGAGGCCCTCAGGACGTGGCTGCCGGTGGACATCTATACCGGCGGGGCGGAGCACGCCGTCATGCACCTGTTCTACTCCCGCTTCTTCACCAAGGCGCTGCGGGACATGGGCCTCCTTGACTTTGATGAGCCTTTCACCCGGTTCTTCAGCCAGGGGGTCATCGTCTCCGGCAAGGCCAAGATGTCCAAGTCCCGGGGCAATGTAGTCACCCCCGACCCCTATGTGGAGGAGTTAGGGGCGGATGCGGTGCGGGTGTACCTCATGTTCGTGGGCCCCTGGGACCAGGGGGGGGAGTGGGACGATAGGGGCATCAGCGGCGTCTCCCGGTGGCTGAACCGGGTGTGGGGCCTGGTGGAGGACGGCTACACCCCCCGCGCCCCCAACCCCGCCGCCACCCTGGCGCTGCGCCGGGCCACGCACCGCACCATCAAGAAGGCCACCCAGGACTTAGAGCGCCTCCACTTCAACACCGTGGTGGCCGCCCTCATGGAGCTCTCCAACCTCATGGGCCGGGTGCGGGAGGCGGGCGATGCCGACGCCGAAGCCTGGGATGAGGCCCGGGACAACCTGCTGCTGCTGATGGCCCCCGCCGCCCCCCACCTCACCGAGGAGCTGTGGCAGCGGCTGGGCAAGCCCTACTCCATCCACACCCAGCCCTTCCCGGTGCACGACGAGGAGCTGGCCCGGGAGGAGGAGGTCACCCTGGTGGTGCAGGTCAACGGCAAGCTGCGGGACCGGCTCACCGTGCCC
>JAZGBK010000077.1:0-6941 GCA_036476365.1 Dehalococcoidia bacterium | reverse complement strand
GCGTGCTCCTTGGAGTTCCCCTGGCGGTGGCGGTGGCAGGAGCACTGAATGCCCCAGAACGGATAGGTCTTCACCCCTATGGATGGGCAGAGGAAGGGGCCTCGGCACCCCAGGACCAGGGCACTGGCTTTGCCACAGGAGAGGCCTTTCGCCTCCCCGCTTTCTGGGGCCTGATGGCCATCATCGTGCTCGTCATGTCCCCATACCTCTTTATTACCGCCCACCTGGGCCCTCTGGCTACCGCCAGGGGGGTCTCCGCTTCCCAGGCGGCCTGGGGGGTGATGCTCCTGGCCGCCTTCACCGCCGTGGGGCAGATATCTCTGGGGGGGGCGGCAGAGAGGATAGGCTGGATGAGGGGAGCGGCCATAGCCGCCTTCATCTCCATGGCCGCTATCCTGTGGCTCATACCAGCCGGAAATACGCCCATGATTTATGCCTTTGCCATCGTTTACGGTATCTTTCTGGGTGGGGCCATCGTCCTGCTTATGGGGGTCACCTCGGTCTTCTTTGGCACCCGGTCTCTGGCCGAAATCCTGGGATACTTCATAGGGGCCGAGGTCCTGGTTGGGTCCCTATTCTCCTTCCTGGGGGGTGTCATCTTTGACAGAACAGGTACCTACCTGACACCCCTGGCCATCACTGCCGCCGCTTTGGTTATCGCCGGCATATACTCCCTGGTGATTAAGCCCCCAAAGCCGAAAGGGGGATAGATTGCCGGGTGCCGCTAAGGTGTCTCCTCCAGCCACTCCCGCAGCTCAGCCTCGTCTATCCGGCCCCCCAGGGTCAGCACGCCGTCCACCTCTATCACTGGAATGGTATCCCGGTAGCGCCGGAGCAGGGCCTCGTCTGAGGCAATGTCCACCTCGGTAACCCTCATGGGGTAGCGACGTCCCAGGCGGCTTAGCATGCGGCGGGCCTCCTCACACAGAGGGCACCCCTCTTTCGTATAGAGGAGAACGGAGTGGGTCGTGGTCATCATATCCAGCGGCCCCCTCGCCGGGGACAAGGCAGGCCTGCGCCTACCTGCGACCGGGCGGGAGGTGGGGGATGATGTCGGCCAGCCCCAGCGCCCGCAAGGTATCGGGCAGGGGGACACCCTTCTCATCCCAGCCCATCTTCTCGTAATACACCCGGAGCATATCGTCCCACACAGGCAGGGCCGACTTGCCCTGCACCGGGCCGTCCACAGGAGCGGAGCCGTAGCGGGGGGAGGGGCGGTCCATCTCCGGGGGAATACCATGCCTCAGGTTGAATACCCGCAGCCTGTTGGCCGCCCTCCGGCCTATGGTCAGGGCATCCTCCACCGAAAGCTGCCACCCCGTGGCCGCCTCCAGCAGGCCGGTCACCAGCCTCAAGTCCGTACCGGTAATGAACCGGCACACCCCCATGGAGTCCTCAAAGAGCATAGCCCCCTTCATGAGGGTATTGAGGGTCGCCGTCCCCTCGGGGGAGAAGCGGTCAAACCTGGGCAGTTCCAGGGACTTGGAGAGGCTCAGCACCATCGCCATGCCGCCGGACTCCAGGGTGCCGGTATTGGAGACGCTGGTGTCAAGCAGTTCGGACCACACCGCCCGGTGGTCATGTCCCCGTGGGCTGTTCCCCTTGAGGCTGTGGACGGCGAAGTTAGGGGCCTCCCCACCGATTTCGCCGGCGGCCCGCATGGCACCCTCCGCCAGGATATTGCCGATGCCCTCCCGGTGAGCGATTTTGTGCAGCAAATCGTAGGCGGCCTCGCCGTTGCCCCAAGACAGCTCCAGGCCATCGGTGTCCTTGGCGGTGATGAGTCCCTTCTCGTAGCACTCCATGGCCAGGCCCACCACCCAGCCCCCCTCGTTGGTATCCACCCCCAGGCGGTCCGCCAGGTCGTTGAGCACAATCGCCCAGGTAACATCCGTCTGGCCGGTAACCGGCCCCCAGGCGGCCAGCCCCTCGTACTCCGGCTCGTCCACCAGCTTTCCCTCATGGGGGCCGTCGGGCACCCTGAGGGCATGCGCATGGTGCATGAGGCAGCCGAAACAGGGGGCACGCACCGCCTGGAAGGCGCTGCGGATATAGGGACCGCTGAAGCGTTGTAGCTGCTCATCCTCAATGGCATAGACATTGGTGGTGTAGTTCCTGACGGGCAGGGTGGCCCCACCCTCCACACCCCGCAGGATGCCGTTGAGGGTGCCCCAGTTGTAGATGGGCAGGCCCGCCCCGCTGGTGCCGCCCTTGATGCTCCCGCTCAGCTCCGCCACCATCTCCACCAGCCGGCGTCCGTCCTTAACGGGCACGCCCGCTTTGCCCGGCGCGGCCACCATGGCCTTGAGGTTTTTGGAGCCCATCACCGCCCCCACGCCGTTGTGGGCGGCGGCATGGCCCTTATCGCAGAAGACGCCGGCGAAGCGGACCCGGTTCTCTCCGGCGGGACCGATGCTGACCACGCTGGCATCCCCATCCCCCCCCACCTCCTGCCGCACCGCATCGCTGGTCTCCCAGGTGTCCTTCCCCTTCAGGTGGCTGGCGTCCCGCAGCTCGGCGGTGCCGTCGTGGATGTAGAGATAGGTGAGGTCGGGCGCTGCGCCCTGGACCAGGACGGCGTCAAAGCCGCTGTGGCGGAGGTAGGCCCCGAAGAAACCGTTGGCCTGGGTAAGGGCGGCACCCCCAGTCATGGCCCCCTTGGCGATTACGGTGAAGGTGCCCGAGCCGGGGACGGGAGTCCCCCCCAGGGGGCCGGAGGCGATGATGAGGCAGTTCCGGGGGTCATCCCATTCCACGCCGGGGGGCACCTCATCGTACAGCAGCTTGGCCCCCAGGCAGGCACCCCCGATGACCTGGCGGATGGTCTCCCGGTCCACCTTCTCGGTCTTGACCTCACCCCGGCTCAGGTCCACCCGGAGAATGCGTCCCTGAAACCGGTCAAAACTGGCGGATGTCATACTACCTCCTATTGAAAAAACCCCTGTGGCCCAGCGACCACATGAAAGGCGGAGCGCCGCCTCAGCCGGGATTCAACCTGGGGGAGAAGCTCTTCCCGGTCTATGAGGTTGCTCAGGATACCGGCCGCCTCTATCTCCCCTACCAGCACCGCCCCCACCAGCCGGCCACGGCGGAATACCAGCCTCTGGTAGGAAGACCCGTTGCGTCGCACCACCTCGTCGTCCCCCCTCACCTCGGGCTCCACCATCCCCAGGGAGGCCACGGGGAGCCCCAGGGGGCTGAGAACATTGACCCTGGCGCAGCGCCGCCGGGAGGCCGTGGCCCCCGCCATATTCAACCCCGCCACCCATCCCCCCTCCACGGCGTTGGTCCAGGTGGCGTTTACCTGCCAGCGTCCGGTGACCGGGTCCCTGCCCTGGGCCACATCCCCGGCGGCGAAGATGTGCTCCATATTAGTCCGTCCCCCCTCATCCACCTCCACCCCCGGTGAGAGCTTCACCCCACTACCATCCAACAGCCCGGCGTTGGGGCGCACCCCGGTGGCGAAGACCACCACCTCCGCCTCCACCACATCACCCGAGGCCAGCAGCAGTCCCTTCCCGCCGTCCCTGGCCACGACCTCCCGGACCTGCTCCCCCAGGCGGAGCTCCACCCCGGCACCCCGGAGCCGCTCTGCCACGAGGGCCGCCCCATCCCCGTCCATCACCCGGGGCAGCACGCGCTCCTGCATCTCAATAACGACGATTTTCTTCCCCCGCCGCCACAGGGCATCGGCGATTTGCATGCCGATAAGCCCCGCCCCCACCACGGCCACCGTGGCGGCATGGCGGGCCTGCTCCCGGAGCCGGCGGGCTTCGGCAGCGGTCCACAGGGTCAGGCAGTCCCCGATGCCGGGGATGGGAGGCACGGCCACGCTGGAGCCGGTGGCTACGAGGAGCTCATCGTAGGACACGGCATTACCCCCCGCCAGCACCACCCGCTGGTCCTGAGGCTCCACGGCCACCACTCCATCCCCCAGGATGGCCCGTACCCCGTGGCGGCGGTAGAAGTCCCGGTTACACAAGAACATCGTCCGGTAGGGGATGCTGCCCGCCAGGTAATAGGTGGTGAGCACCGGCGAGTAGGCCGGGCAGTCCTCAGCGGAGATGAGGGTTATGCGGTGGGACTTTGAGGTGCTGCGAATGGCCCTCAGGGCGCTGATGGCAGCCCCCCCGTTGCCCACGATTACCAGCCGCTTCAAGACGCTCTTACTTCGCCAGGTAGACTTCCCGGATTTTCCCCGCCAGGAGCAGGCGCTGGCTCTGACCCATGGCCTCAGGCTCGCCCAGGGTGATGGCCCCAGGCTCACAGAGCCGGGTGCAGGCAGGCTCCCCGGCACACAGGTCGCACTTGACGGGATAGCCGTCCACCAGGCTGATGGCCCCGAAGGGGCAGGCGGTGAGGCACATCTTGCAGCCCACGCACTTCTCCCGGATGAACTCCACCAGCCCCGTCCGGCCGTCCTTCTTCAGGGCGGCGGTGGGGCAGGGGACGGCGCACAGGGGTGTCTCACACTGCTGACACACCAGGGGATAGAAGAAGAACTCCTCCGGGAAGCGGACGACCTTTATGCGGCACTTGAAGAGGTTGCTCTCCCCCTCCCTGAAGGTAGAGCAGGCCGTCTCACAGCTACGGCAGCCGGTGCACCTGGCGGGGTCAACGATGAGAGTCTGCGGCATGAAAGCTCCTTGTCTCTTGCCAGCGATATGTTCTCTATGGTAGCCTTCAAGCCAGCTTCCGTCAACCGGGATTGAGGAGGTCGTTTAGCAACCATTGTCTTTCCCATCCACCCGCACGGTAGATGAATTCGGGGGTTTCGCCCCCCGGGGCATAACGGTAGGGGCGCTGCTTGCTGCGCCCTGGGGCAGGGCTTGGCTTGCCCCTACAGCGCGTATTGTGAGGGGCGTATTATGAGGGCGGCATTGGCTCCACCCATCCCCAGGTGGGCGGGCGGGAAAGACACAGGGAGTCCGCCACATGGGTAAGGTCCGCTTAGAGATATGGCCCTGGCTCAGCCGCCACCAGGAGACCACCGGCTTCGGGCGCCTTGTCCTGGAGGAGGATGTCAGGGATGGTGAGACTCTGAGGGACTTCCTGCACCGCATGGGGGAGGGGCACCGTGTCTTCCGGGAGGTCATCTTTGACCCCCGGTCCCAGCAACTCTCCAGGCAGGTCACCGTCATCTACAACGAGCGGCTGCTGGAGCTGGCGGAGGGGCTTGACACCCTCCTTCATGACGGCGATAGGCTGAGCTTCCTGCCCGCCTTCGCCGGAGGGTAGCCCACCTCCATTGACAGTCCGGGGCTGGCGGGGCATTCTTTCCTATAGAGGAAAAACAGGAGGCCGTGCGATGAGCGGTGCTATGGCAGGCGTAAAAGTGATAGAGCTGGCGCACTGGGTAGCCATGCCGGCGGCCACGGCCATCCTGGCCGACTGGGGAGCCGAGGTCATCAAGATTGAAGACCCCCGGGGCGGCGACCCCAGCCGGGGGCTTATGGGTATGGGACTATACCCCTTCACCCTGCCATTGAGCCCCTCCTTTGAGATGGACAACCGCAACAAGAGGAGTGTGGCCCTTAACCTGCAGCTCCCTGAGGCCCGGGAGGCTGTCCTACGCCTGGTCGCAGAGGCCGATGTCTTCGCCACTAACCTGGAGGCCGGTGTGCTCAGGCGCTTCGGGCTGGGGTATGAGGAGCTGGCCCGGAGCAACCCCCGCCTCATCTATGCCAGTCTCTCCGGGTACGGTGAGGAGGGGCCGGAGCGGGAACGCCCCGGCTTTGACTACAGCGCCTACTGGGCACGGTCGGGGCTCATGTGGATGCTGGCGGAGCCCGATGCCCCACCGGTGGCCCCCCGCCCCGGCAGCGGCGACCATCCCACCTCCCTGGCCATAGTGAGCGCCGTGGCCGCCGCCCTCTTCGCCCGGGAGCGCACCGGCACCGGCCAGAGAGTGAGCACCGCCCTGCTGCACACCGCCATGTGGCAGGTGGGCATTGATATTCAGGCCAGTCTCCTGGCCGACCAGGATGTACCCCGTAGCAGCCGCCGCAGCGTGGGCAACCCCCTGACCAGCTACTACCAGTGCGGGGACGGGCGCTGGCTGCTCCTGGTCATGCCCCAGGCGGACCCCTACTGGCCCGGCTTCTGTAAGGCCATCGGCCGCCCCGAGCTGGAGCAAGACCCCCGCTTTGATAATATAGCCAGCAGGCGGCAGAACAGCGCCGCCCTGGTCTCCACCCTGGACGAGGTCTTCGCTACCCGCCCCCGGGAGGAGTGGGGCAGGCTCCTGGATGAGCACGGCTGTATCTGGGGGCTGGTGCAGACCCCCGCCGACATCGCCGCCGACCCCCAGGTGTGGGCCAACGGCTTCCTCACCACCGTGGACCATCCCGCTGTAGGAGAGATAAAGCTGATTACCAGCCCGGCCAGGTTCAGCGCCACGCCGGGCTCGGTGCGCTCCGCAGCCCCCCAGCTCGGGGAGCACACCGAGGAGGTGCTGCTGGCCCACGGATATACCTGGGAGGACCTGGACCGGCTCAAGGACGAAGGGGCCATAATCTAAGACCCCATAACCCAGGCCAAGAGAAGGAGGCGCTATGCCGGGAGCACTGGAGGGGATAAGGATACTGGAACTGGGACACTGGGTGGCCGTGCCCAGCGCCGCCGCCATCCTCGCCGACTGGGGGGCGGAGGTCATCAAGGTGGAAGAGCCGGCGGTGGGGGACGCCATGCGGGGGTTCCGCTCCGTAGAAGGGGTCACGGCGGGCGAGGTCCACTTCTGGTTCGAGCAGGTGAACCGCAACAAGAAGAGCGTGGCCGTGGACCTGCGCCTGGAACCGGGAAGACAGGCCCTCTACCGCCTGGTGCAGAACAGCGATGTCCTGGTCTCCAACTTCCGGGTGCCCGCCCTGGAGCATTTTGGCCTGGACTATGCCACGCTGAGCCGGCTTAACCCCAGGCTGGTGTATGCGGTGCTCACCGGG
>JAZGBK010000076.1:0-6633 GCA_036476365.1 Dehalococcoidia bacterium | reverse complement strand
GGTATCCACGGCAGCATAGCGCCTTTCTCGCTGGCGGTGAACACCGCCAAGAGCGACCTCATGGGGTTGAAAACCATACCCCAGCGGGACAGGATCCTGGTCGGCCAGACCGAAGCCAGGGGTCATGGCGTAGGCACGGTAAGGGAAGTGGGAGCCCAGATGCTCAGGAGCGGTCTCCCCGCCGTCGTCCATGCCGTCGTAGCCAAGATGACGGAACACATAGACGGCTTCCTGGTCGTAGCGGGCCTGGGCGGAGGCACCGGCTCCGGCGGCGCTCCAGTCATGGTCAAGGCCCTCAAGGAGCTCTATGATGAGCCCGTCTATGTGCTGGGCATCCTCCCCGGCGATGACGAGGGCAAGCTCATGGCTTACAACGCCCTGCAGTGCGTAGAGGAACTGTCTCCCATTGCGGATGGCATCCTGTTCTTCGACAACAACCTGTGGAAGCGGGAGGGGATGACCTTAGCCAAGGCGTTCAACGAGATGAACCACAGCCTGGTACAGCCGCTGCCCTCCCTCCTCGGTGCCGGGGAAGCCAGCAACGGCCGCGTGGGAGTGAAGGTGGTAGATGCCGCCGATATCATGAACTCCTGGAAGGGCCTCTCGGTGCTGGGCTTCTCGGAGATTAGGGCCAGGACCCTCAAGGACAAGCTCTTATTCTTCAGGAAGCGGGACTCCATAGCCTTGCTTAATCCCACCCTGAGATGCTACACCGTGATAAAGAGCGCCGTTGCCGCCGGCCTCACCTGCCGCTGCGTGCTGAAGGAGGCCGGCCGCGGCCTGCTCCTCATCTCCGGTCCCAAGAGCCAGATAAATGTGGAGGGCTTCTTCCAGGCCAAGAGCTGGCTGGAACGGGAGATAGACAGCTACGAGATAAGGGGAGGCGACTACCCGGTCAATATGATAGATGAGCTACGCGGCATTGTGCTCCTCTCCGGCTTCGCCGACCTGCCCCGCCTGCAGGAGCTAAGAGAGCGCACCAAAGACTTACAGCCCAAGGAGAAGGGAAATGGGAAAAATTAGACTTTACTGGTGGCTTCCCATCATGCTGTTCTTTGGCCTGGGTGTTGTGTCGGCGCTGCCTGGCGACCAGGAAGGCCTGGTGGGGTACCGGGCCCTGGCCCCCCTGTTCCCCGCCACCATGGCTGCCTCCTGGTTCCTGGCCTGGTTGTCTTATAAAGTGGGCAGCCGTCTCACCCAGCACGGGATGAGATAGCTCCATCCTTCCATAGGCGCCGCACCAGAAGGGCTTACCGGGGGCCGCCCTGGTTCACATACCTGTCGGCGTCCTGTATGTAGGCCCTCACCTTCTCAAAGATGTCCTCTTCCAGCAGGTCCACCGGGCAGATACCGTCAAAGTAACAGTCCTCGTGCAGGTAGTGCTCCCGGGCACCGAAGCGGTCCCGGAAGGCCATACCCTTGAAGTGTGGGTCCAGGCGCTCCAGGTCGGCCAGGCGGGCGCGGCGCTCGGCGGGGGTGCGGGGCACGGGCAGGTGACGTTTCTCAATAAGGCTGTTGGTAGCCTGCACGACGGACCCCCAGGCCTTCTCCGCCGCCTCCCTGATGTCCTTGGGGCTCTCGCTACGCCGTCCCCGCTCAAAGGCCTCCAGCGACTCCTCGTACAGAGCTTTAGCCGACTCCAGATAGCCGTTCATGGGTTACCCGCCTTCACTTCTATTTAACACATCATCCCCCGTCTCACTTCTTACCGCCCAGGTGCAGCAATACCCCCAGGTAAACACGGGCTGCCAGGTGCAACATGCCCACACCGAAGAACGCTAAGGACAGGAAGCGAAGCCCCCAGCGAACGGTGTTTTCCAGCCAGGGGACAATATCAACCCAGTTCAGAGGGGCCTGGACGAGGGCGAACAGCAGGCCGATTCCCAGCAGCCACAGGGCATCCCGGGTCATACGCTCCTTCGCTTCCTTGATACCGCCGCTCCGCCGCTCCTGCACTGTCAGGTACACCCAGCCCACCACATAGAACAGGGCGGCCCCGAAGGCGGCCATAACCAGAAAGCGCACCCCCCAGCGGATAGTGTTCTGCACCCAGGGAGTAATGCTGGTAAAGGAGAGAGGTGACTGGATGAGGGCCAGCACCAGGCCAGCCACCATCAGCCACAGGGCATCCCGCCTCATCCGAGCCTTGGCCCCCACTATAGCTTCCTTTGACGCCTGACTCACGACTCACCCCCTTCAATTAATTACCTGGGGAAGGGGGGATTCGAACCCCCACGCCCTAAGGCACATGATCCTAAATCATGCTCGTCTGCCATTCCGACACTTCCCCTCGCAAGCCCATTTAAAAGCAAAGCCGCCTCCCTGTCAATGGCCTGCGCCACCCCCTTGATTTTCCTGTACATTATGCACAATAATAGTATTACCCGCAAAGGGCGGGAGGAGGAATATGGTGCCGGAAAAGCGTGAAACCCCAGCAACCCAGGATACTATAGATATGTTGCATAAGGACGGGGTGCGCTTCATCCACCTCCAGTTCACCGATGTGCTGGGCGTGGTGAAGAGCGTCACCATCCCCGTGGAGCAGCTCGCCGACTGCATGGAACGGGGCAAGTGGTTTGACGGCTCCTCAGTAGAGGGCCTGGCCCGCATCCTGGAGAGCGATATGTACCTCAAACCGGACCTCTCCACCCTGATGCTGCTCCCCTGGGAGCGGGGCAGTGGGGAGGCCTCTGCCAGGGTCATCTGCTGGGTGCTTACCCCCCAGGGGGAGCCCTTCCCCGGTGACCCCCGCACCGCCCTGGTGCGGGTCACCGAGGAGGCCGGGGAGATGGGTTACCAGTTCCTCACCGCACCTGAGCTGGAGTTCTTCCTGTTCTCCCCCGGCGAGCGGGGCAGGATGCTGCCCCTGGAACAGGACCGGGGGGGCTACTTTGACCTGGGCACCGGCCCCGCCGCCACCGTGCGCAAGCAGATGGTAAGGACCCTCCAGGATATGGGCGTCCAGGTGGAGACCAGCCACCACGAGATTGCCATAGGCCAGCACGAAATAGACCTCACCCCCCAGCCCGCCCTGGCCAGCGCCGATAACCTAATCACCTGCCGCTTCACCCTCAAGGCCATAGCCCAGCAGCACGGCCTGGATGTCACCTTCATGCCCAAGCCCCTGCTGGGGATGGAGGGCAGCGGTATGCACACTCACCAGAGCCTGCTCCACACTGAAAACGGCGGGAATGCCTTTGCCGACCCTCAGGACGAGTACGGACTCTCGGCAGCGGCCCGTCACTTCATCGCCGGCCTCCTGCACCACGCCCCGGGCATGAGCGCCATCCTGTGCCCTCTGGTTAACTCCTACAAGAGGCTGGTATCCGGTTTTGAGGCCCCGGTGCACATCACATGGGCCCGGGTCAACCGCTCCGCGCTAATCCGGGTGCCCCAGGTCAACCCCCAGAAGATAGATACCACCCGCGTGGAGCTGAGGAACCCGGACCCCTCCTGTAACCCCTACCTGGCCTTCGCCGTCATGCTCAAAGCCGGCCTCCACGGCCTCCGGGAGGGCTTGCCCCTGCCGCCCCCGGTAGAGGAGAGCCTGTTTGCCCTGGATGCCGCCGAGCTCCGGCGTCGCCACATCACAACCGTACCCGGCACCCTGGGGGAGGCCCTGGATGCGCTCCGCCAGGACTCCGTGGTGCAGGAGGCCCTGGGTGAACCCCTGTACACCAACTTCCTGGAGGCCAAGACCAGGGAGTGGGAGGACTACCGCCGCTATGTTACCCCCTGGGAGATGGAACGCTACCTGGGGGTGTGGTGAATGGCCACCGTAGAGTCGGTGCGGCAGCGGGCGCTGCCCCCGGGCACGCGGGTGGTGGCCGGTGAGACAGGGATGTACCGGGAGGTGAGCTGCGTGGTGAGCCTGAAGCCCACCCCGCCTGGCTTTGATGTCCTCCGGGGCGGGGAGCTGGCCCTGGCCTCCACACAGGTGGCGGGGCTGCTGGGGACACCCATGACCAGCCTGGTGACCTCTCTGGGAGAGAGAGGGGCTGCGGCCGTGGCCCTCCTGGGCGAGGCCTCCGCCGAGGCCAGGGACCGGGCCGAAGACCTGTCCCTACCCCTCCTGGAGCTGCCCCCCCAGACCAGCCTGCCCTCCCTGGAGCAACGCATCACCAGGCTCATCACCGAGGAACGCCTCAACCTCTACCAGCGGGAGCAGGAGTTCTCCCGGGCCCTGACCGACCTGGCCATCACCGGCCGGGGCCTCCAGGCCATCGTCCGCAAGCTCGGAGAGCTCACCGGCAAGGCCCTGGGAGTGCTGGACGAGGGGTTTGGCCTGAGCTTCTACCTCCCCGGCCCCACCCAGGGGCTGGACGCCGAGGAGGCCCTGGCCCTGCTCCACGCCCGGCATCAGGAAGCCACAGAGCGGCTGAGGGGCGCCCCCCACAGCGCCGCCGAGCCGCCGGTGGTGGGCCTGCCCCTTACCCCGGAGTTGGTTGCCTTCTTCAGCCCCATCATCGCCGTCCGGGGTGTCAGCGGCTACCTCTTCCTGCTGGCCCCACGGGAAATGACGGAAGATACCGACCGCTTAGCGGTGCGCCGGGGGGCAGCCGCCCTGGCTATAGATGCCACCCGGCTCCAGGCGGCCACTGAGACCGAAGACCGCCTCCAGGCGGGGCTGGTAGAGGCCCTTATTACGGGGGACTTCACCTCCCCCCAGGCGGTGCAGGAGCGTGCCCGCCGGCTGGGCTACGAGCTGGCCCCGTCCTATATGGTGCTGGCCGCCTCCACCCAGGGGGCCCCGCCAGCAGCGGAGACGCTGCGCCGGGAGGCAGCTGCCGTACGCCAGGGGGCACTGGGCCACCTGAGGGGAGCAGTAGCGCTCCTCCTCTACCCCCTGACCTCCCCCGAACCCACCCAGGCTATCCGTAAGACGGGAGAGCAAGCCGCTACTGAGCTGGGCCGACGCCTGGGCGCACGCCTGACGGTGGGGCTGGGCCGGCCCTACCCCAGTCCCCAGGGAGTGAGGCAGAGCTACCAGGAGGCGGAGCAGGCCCTGAGTATGGGCAGCCAACTCTTCGGCCCGGCCTCCTTCACCTACTTCGGCGACATGGATGTGTACCGCCTTCTCTTCGCCCTGCGCCCCAGCGGGGAGCTGGAGTCCTTCTACCAGGAGCACCTGGGCCGCCTATCGGAATACGACCGCCGCCGTAGGGGCGAGCTGCTCAAGACCCTGGACGCCCTGCTGCGGCAGCCCACCCTGGCCGCCACCGCCACCACCCTCAATGTACACCGCAACACCCTCCTCTACCGGCTGCGCCGCATCGGCCACCTCACCGGCCTGAACCTGGAGGACCCCGAGACCCGGCTCAGCCTGTCCCTGGCCTTCCGCGCCGGGGAGGTCCTGCGCTCCCCCTGATTTTGGGCATTTTGCACAAAAAACCGCCCTCGCTTTCTGACACCATATCCGTAGAAAGCACAGCACCCCTCCTTTAACCTGTCACTAACGGCTGGGACAGAGCGACACAAGGACAGGTAAAGGAGACGAACCATGCCACTACAAGTGGACAGCGGGGACACCGCCTGGGTACTGGCCTCGGCCGCCCTGGTGCTGCTGATGACCCCCGCCCTGGGTTTCTTCTACGGAGGAATGGTGCGCCACAAGAATGTGGTAGGCACCGTGCTGCAGACTTTCATCATCGTGGCCGTCGTCAGCGTGGTGTGGGTGCTGTGGGGCTACAGCCTGGCCTTCGGCCCCGATGTAAATGGATGGGGCATCATCGGCGGCCTGGACTGGGTGGGGCTGCGGGGGGTAGGGCTGTTGCCCAGCCCGGACTACGGCAGTACCATACCCCACCAGGCCTTTATGATTTTCCAGGCCATGTTCGCCATCATCACCCCGGCCCTCATCGTAGGTGCCTTTGCCGAGAGGATAAAGTTCAAGACCCTGCTCATCTTCACCGTGCTGTGGTCTACCTTCGTCTACTCCCCCATAGCCCACTGGGTGTGGGGGGTGGGTGGCTGGCTGGGCAACCTGGGGGCACTGGACTTCGCCGGAGGCACCGTGGTGCACATCAGCTCCGGGGTAGCCGCCCTGGCCGCCGTGCTGGTGATGCGCCGCCGCCTGGGCTTCGGCCGGGAGGCCATGGAGCCACACAATGTGCCCTTCATCGTGCTGGGGGCCGCCCTCCTCTGGTTCGGCTGGTTCGGCTTTAATGCCGGCAGCGCCCTGGCCGCCAATGGCCTGGCGGTGAACGCCTTCGTGGTCACCAATACCGCCGCCGCCATGGCCGCCCTTACCTGGATGACCCTGAGCTGGTGGCGGGGGGGCCGGCCCAGCGCCGTGGCCGCTGCCTCGGGGGCGGTGGCGGGGCTGGTAGCCATCACCCCGGCTGCCGGGTTCGTGGGGCCCATGGCCGCCGTCGTCATCGGCCTGGGTGCCGGGGCCTTCTGCTACTGGGCCTGCCGCCTCCGCGCCCACCTGAAGCTGGACGACTCCCTGGATGTATGGGGCGTTCACGGGGTGGGGGGCACCTGGGGTGCCATCGCCACCGGCATCTTCGCCACCGCCGCAATTGGCGGCACCAACGGCCTGCTCTACGGCAACGCCGGCCAGTTGGGAACGCAGTTCATCGCCGTGGGCGTCACCTGGGCCTTCTCTTTCACCATGACCATCATCATCCT
>JAZGBK010000075.1:0-6267 GCA_036476365.1 Dehalococcoidia bacterium | reverse complement strand
GTTCTGCCATCAGCATAACTCCCAGTTTCCGGTTGGGTGTCCCCAATACATTGTACGCTGACTATACTAACTCGTTTCAAGCGGTAATGGGTTACAAGCTGCCTCATGTGCCAGACCAATAGTGGAGCCGGCGAGCGCCGGCTCCACTATTATTGTATGCGATGCCCTATGGCTTCCTGGCGGCGCTCACTATCTCTACCATGCGCATGGTCTGGATCTGGAGGACCTTCACAATGGTCACCAGGGCCAGGGCGATGCCGGCGAAGAGTGAGGCCATGCCGATGAACTTGAAAGGTACCAGCCAGGCCTTCACTGCATTCAGCACCCCCAGCTGCCTGAGCAGCTCTGAACCGGCTTGGGCGGTGTTCAGCTCTGTGGCTATGGAGTGGTTCCAGTAGCTGGCGGCGACGGTGGCCAGCCAGATGCTTATGACCAGGGCGGCCATCAGAATCATCATGCCCAGCATCATGAACATGGGAAACATCTTGGCCGTCGTGGGCGGCTCAGGAATTATTACCGGCACTCCCAGGGCCTGCTGGACCCGTCCGCCCTGCAATCGCAGGTTACCCAGAATGGTGGCCAGCAGGAAGGTTATGCCACCCAACATTAGCCCCAACCCGAAGAACTTGAAGCCGGGCACCCAGGCCATGGTTACCTCAATGAAACCCCTGTCCTGCACGATTGCGGACCCGGCCACCGCTGCTTCCCGCACCTCCTTCGAGTTAGAAAAGTAGCTGGCCTCGGTGGCCTGAAGGAGCAGGCCCATCACGAATGAGATGACCACCATCATCAGGCCCATTACTATCCACGGTGCCCACATCTTGGAGGCCATCCTTTGCATGCCGGTCATTTCAATCGGCTGCATTTCCTTTTTAGCTGCACGCATGTTTTGTTCCCTCTCTTTCCGTTTATTCCGGGCCTATGAGCTTTCCAAGGCCCTCGGCCATGACCTGGCCTCGCAACTGGATGCGCTTGATGATGGCGCTCAGCGCCAGGCCTATGGCGGTGAACAGGATGGCGATGCCCAGGAACTGGAACGGCAACAGCCAGGCGCTTACCGCTTTCATCTGTCCCAACTGGGTCAAGATGGGGGAACCTGCCTGTGCGGCATCCCTGACCGCCTTGGTGTTGGCAAAGTAGTCGGCGTTAATGGCTCCCAGCACCAGCCCGGTGACAAAAGCTGCCACTTCCATACCAATACCAAGCATGAGCAACACATACACCACCTTGATTCGGCGCAACGGCTTTGGGTTTTCTTTCATTGTCTGCTCGACCATATCTATCACCTCCTTTTTTATAGTCAGCAACTGGGCCGGTTTTCTGCTGCTTCAGCCCTGCTACTAATATTCTAGGCAACTATCCCTTGACATCACGGACATTCTGTGTTATAGTGAAGGTGGAGGGATGAGAGATGAAAGCCTTCACTTTCAAAGAATTCAACCGGAGATTCCCCACCGATGATGCTTGCCTGGACTTCCTGAAAGAGACCCGCTGGCCCAAAGGTGTCTTCTGCCCAAAGTGCCAGAAGACCACCAAGCATTACCGGATAGCCAGCCGCAAGGTCTATTCCTGTGAGTTCTGCGGCAACCATGTCTCCCCTACTGCTGACACCATCTTCCATAAGTCCGATACTTCTCTTCGCTCTTGGTTCTATGCCATGTATCTGATGGCCTCCACCCGCTGCGGCATCTCGGCCAAGCAGCTCCAACGGGAGTTGGGTGTCACCTATAAGACAGCTTGGAGAATGTTTACCCAGATACGCAAGCTCATGAGCGAAGATTGCGGCCCCCTCTTTGGGCAGGTTGAGGTTGACGAGACCTACATCGGCGGCAAGAGGCATGGGAAGCGGGGCCGTGGAGCTGAGGGCAAGACCATCGTCATGGGCATGGCGCAGCGCAACGGGAAGGCTATCGCCAATGTAGTCCCCGATGTGAAGGCTAAGACCTTGGTGCCGATGCTTGTTAATCAGGCTCCCGTTACCGGGATCACAACCATCTTCACGGACGAGCTGGGTAGCTACAATCGGTTGGCAGGCATGGGATATGACCACGAGCGGGTTTACCACTCCGCCCTCCAATATGTCAACGGCACAGCCCACGTCAACAATGTGGAGTGCCTGTGGAGCCATATCAAGCGTGGTATCAACGGTGTCTATCATTCGGTTGGCCCTCAACACCTACAGTCCTACCTTGACGAGTACGTGTTCCGCTATAACCATCGCTCAGACGAGACTCCGATGTTTTCCCTTCTTTTGGAGCGGATTCCTTCTTGCGGGTCGGCTGAGCGGCCTTCCTGAGAAGTTGCTCAAACTCTTGTTTGGTTAAGGTTGATTTCTTTGTGCCCTTCTTGTCTTTCATGCTATTCTCCACTCAGAACTGCTGCGATTGCTGCTCCTATGATAGCCGCTAACAATGCAAACCCGCCTGCTACAAGAGCAAGTTTGAGTAGCAAAGCCCGGTCTGCTGCCCTTTCCTTTTCCCGCCATTTCTTGTCCGCTTCTTCCCGCTCCGTTTGCCATTCCAGCATCAATTTTCTGTCTATCATTTCCCGGTGTTCCTTTGGAGTGAAGCCCTGAATCCAATCAGTAAAACTGTTGCATTGTCGCTCGGATTGAAGCATCGCAAAGGCATCATCTTCCGTGGGATTAACCATTCGCTCAATAAGTTCTCTATCCTGAATCTCTTTCGGAATATGCATACGCACTTCTTTACGAAGGTCATAAGCTCTCGCAAAGCATAAGGGTAGAGATTCATATACAGGCACCTTGCCTTGAGGAAGACTTCCTGTCTTACGAAAGGTCTGTTCGGCCTCCATAAGTGTTCTACCAGCCAGTCTCCTAATAGCCAAGAAACCGCATTCCGCACATTTGACCTTGCTGCGCCCCCCAAGCCCCACAAAAATCCCCCTACCCATTTTACAGTTGCTTGTTTTATAGCTTGCAGGCTGACCCGGGAGGCACCCCCGTATGCTGCCCCCCAACAGCCAATACCAGAATCGTCTCTTCGCAAGTCACACGGCTTACTGCTATCACAGATGGTGGCTCCGATAGGAACTGAAACCATATCCAAGTAGGCCGTGAGCTGGCCGTTATTTGGGGGAAGAAGATGTAGGCAAAATAGGGCGGCAAAGCTGGCCCATCGTCCGAGGTAAGCTGCAATGTGCTTCCATCCGGCAAAGTAACTGGTATGCCCCAAGAATCCCCCGAAGTAGCCTCTCGCAGATTCAAAGATGTCCAAGGTGGACGTGGTGACGCTATGAGGTCGCCCACTTCCTGTAGGACCATGCCCACTTCCACCAGCCGTTCCGCATCCAGATTGCCGTTTATCTTGCCCCCCTCCCCTGATGAACAAGTGACAAGGGTCAATATCAACAGGCCCATCACACCCACCACAACTGCCCTTCTCATTGGTTGCCCCCTCCTGGCTGGCAGATTTCAGGCTACTTGTCACAGTCTCCATCCGTCCGCAGGGGCCAGTCGGGGGCAGATTTAATCTACCGCCTCCCTGCGGATTAGGGAGCAGAGACTGTGACGCTGCCAACCTACCACAGAGGAGCAAGTTTTTCAAGCCCCAACTCCGTGATATGAGGGGGTACTTGCCATATTCTATGCCTCTAAAAGGCAGTGAAAAGTAGCGTTCCTTACAAACAGCTAATAGTCCCCCGTGAGAAGTTGCCAGTAGCCCCTTTGTAATGGCCCCCCGTGTGCTATACACTTTTGTCAGGGTCATAGTGCGGAGCGGACTGACCAGATGAAGGTGCTAATAATCGATAGCAGCCCCGAGGCGGTGGAGGTGGTGTCGCTATGTCTGGAAGCGTGCTGGCCAGAGGTGACGGTGGTGTCCACATCTGAGGGGGGCAGAGGGGTGGCCATGGTAGAGGGCGAGGCCCCCGATATGGTCATCCTGGAAATCAATCTGCCGGACATAGACGGCTTTGAGGTGCTCCGGCGTATACGTCGGTTCTCCGATGTGCCGGTGGTAGTGCTCACGGTCCGGCAGGAGGGGATTGATAGGGTAAAAGGCCTGGAGATGGGGGCGGACGACTATATTAACAAGCCCTTTAGCCATATAGAGTTGCTGGCCCGGGCAAAGGCGGTATTGCGCCGCAGCCGCCTGCCTCAACAGCAGGGTGCGGGGGACCTGCTGGATGCCGGGGGTATCCGGATTGACCTGGCGGCCCACCAGGTGCGCCGGGGCGAGGAGGTGCTGACCCTGACCCCCGTTGAGTATGGTATTCTCACCCACCTGGTGCGTAACGAGGGCCGGGCGCTCACTCACCGTAGCCTTCTCCAGGGGGTGTGGGGCATGGAGGTCCCTGAAGGCTCCGACTATATTCGGAACTACATCCATCGCCTTCGGGAGAAGCTGCAGGACGACGCTGCCCGCCCCCGCATCATCCTCAGCGAGGGGGGTGGGGGCTATAGATTTGTCCGCCCCCGCCGCTGACGATGGAAAGGCCTGATTTTTGGAAGTATTGATAATAACGGGTGACCGGACGCCGTTCCGCCGCCTGACATTTGCCATGGAGCAGCAGGGCTACGAGGTAGTCTCCGCAGCCGACCCCTATCAGGGGCTGATACTAGTGGATGAGACCGGGCCGGACATGGTCATCCTGGATGCCGCTGTGGCCGGTAGCCTACGCTTCTGTGCCCACATCCGGAAGCTGGTTCTTATCCCCGTCATCTTGATGGGCTCTGACCCGCCATCCAGGGCCTGGGAGCAATCAGTGGACGAAGGCGCCGATGCCTATGTATCCGTATTCACCGAGCCTGCGGAGGTGGTAGCTATCGTTGGCTCCATCCTGCGTCGCTACCAGAAAACCCGGAGTCAGGCCGCCTCACTCTAAGCCCTGACGCTACCGCTGGGCCAGGTGCTGCAGGGCCTGGCGGAGCCTTTCCTCCACGGGTAGGGAGGGGTCCAGGGATAGGGAAGCTACAGCAGCGCCGGCCTCAGATAGGGAGTAGCCCAGGTTAGTCAGGGCGGAGACCACCTCCGAGTCTCCTCCGGGGAGGAGGGTAGCCTCAACGGGCATCCGGGCCACTTTGTCCTTGAGCTCTACCACCAGCCTGCTGGCCAGCCTCTTGCCCACCCCCGGCACCCTGCCCAGCAGGTCGGCATCTCCCCGGAGGAGGGCTGAGGCCAGTTGCTCCGGCGATAGGGCCGAGAGCAGGGCCAGGCCGGTGCGGGAGCCTATACCAGAGACGGTGGTGAGCAGTGTAAATAGCTCCATTTCCTGCGGAGTGGCGAAGCCGTAAAGGGTCAGGCTGTCCTCTCTCATCTGAAGGTATGTATGGAGATGGACCTCGGCTCCTACTTCACCCAGGTGATCCAGAGAGGGGGTGGGTAGGTGCACCAGCAGCGTGAACCCCCCTACCCGGATGAGGGCCGCTCCGGAGAGGCGGCGCTCCAGGACACCGTGGATGGCGGCAATCACGGCCCTGTCCGGCGCATCAGGAGCAGGTGGCATATGGCTACGGCCAGGGCATCGGCGGCGTCAGTGGGCTGGGGGGCTGCTTCCAGGCCCAGCAGCATCCGCACCATCTCCTGTACCTGGAGCTTGTCCCCTCCACCATAGCCGGTTACCTGGTGGCGCACCTGCGCCGGGGGATAGCGGTGAACCGGCAGGCCTTCCCGTGCCGTAAGCAGCAGGGCTATGGCCTGAGCCCGGCCCACCGCCAGGGCGGAGCGGGGGTTGATGGCTACGAAAGGCTCCTCCACAGCCACTGCTGCCGGCCGGTAGCGGAGGAATACCTCTTCCAGCTTGAGGAATAGAGTGAGCAGCCTGGCCTCCAATGGGGAGCGGGCGGGGGCACGGAGCACTCCAAAGCCCACCAGGGAAAGAGGCTCCGACTCAATCACCCCGTATCCCATACACACTGACCCGGGGTCCACGCCGAGGATACGCACATCATCTCCTCAGGGCTACAGGCCCTGGCGGTAAGCCTCCAGGGCCTCTTCGGAGAAATCGGCATTGCTATAGAGGCGTTGCACCTCGGCCAGCTCCTCTATGCGGTCCAGTAGGCGCAGGGTGGCTGCCGCCTGCTTGTCCTCCAGGCTTGCCGCCGTCTTGGGCAGCATGGCCAGCTCGGAAGAGGTTACCTGCAGGGAGTGCGACTCCAGGTCGCGGCGGACCGACTCCAGTTCCTGCGGCTGGGTGTGGACTTCCACGAATGTCGGCTCTGTCTTTACATCATCGGCCCCGGCGTCAATGGCCATCAGGGCCACCTCATCCCCTTTTCCCTGCTCCGTCACATCCAGGACAAGCACA
>JAZGBK010000074.1:0-4854 GCA_036476365.1 Dehalococcoidia bacterium | reverse complement strand
GCTGGGGGTGGTATCAGCGCCCAGGCGGAGGCCGTCCGCCACGGACTGTCTCGCGCCCTGGTAGTCCTCAGCCCGGACTACCGCATCCCGCTGAAAAGGGCGGGCTTACTCACCCGGGACGCCAGGGTGAAGGAGCGCAAAAAGTACGGCCTCAAGCGCGCCCGCAAGGCCCCGCAGTGGACCAAGCGGTAGGCGGGCTTTTTAGCAGGCCGGAGCATCCTCTGTAACCAAGGGGACGTTTACCAACCATTCTTTGCCCACCCACCCGCCCAGTGCATCAGTCCGGGGGCTTCGCCCCCGAACCCCCGGGGGGCCTGGGAGGTGGAGCCTCCCAGATATAAGTCTCGGGTGGGCGGGCGGGAATAAGAATGCTTACTAAACGGTCTCTAATCCAGGCCCTTGACAGTAGGTGGCTACCGGGGTAGCCCCAACCCTCTGAGGGCGATGATGTTGCGCTGCACCTCGGAGCTGCCCCCGGCGATGAGGTTTCCCACCATCACCTGGTTGAGCTGCTCTATCCACCCCTGCAGACGGTTATGGGGAGAACCGGGGGCAAGCTGGCCATATAGCCCCAGTATTTCCAGGCCCGTCCGGGCCGCCCGGGCCACCACCTCGGTGGTGAACACCTTCACCTGCGAGGCCTCGAAGTTGGGCACACGGTCGTGGTTGAGCACATCCACCACCCGCCACGCCATCGCCCGGCCTACGGCGGCCTCTACGGCTATCTGGGCCAGGCGGGTGCGCTGCTGTGGCTTGAGGCCCGCTTCCCCGGCGTGCTTGAGGAGCTCGTCCAGGATGCGCCGGGCGATGCTGGCGTAGCGCACCCCGGGCCAGGCCCGCTCAAAGTCCAGGGCGGTCATGACGATGTACCACCCCCGGTTAAGCTCCCCCACCAGGTTGCTCCTGGGCACCCTGACGCTATCAAAGTACACCTCGTTGAAGGAGTGCAGGCTGGCCATGTTGATGAGAGGACGCACCGTGACGCCAGGGGTCTTCATATCCACCAGCAGCATGCTAATGCCCCTGTGCTGGGGGGCACCGGGGTCGGTGCGCACGGCCAGCCAGCACCAGTCGGCCACATGGGCGGCGCTGGTCCACACCTTCTGGCCGTCCACCACAAAGTCTTCCCCATCCAGGCGGGCACGGGTGCCGAGGCTGGCCAGGTCGGAGCCGGCGCCGGGCTCAGAATAGCCGGTGCACCAGAAGCGCTCCCCGGAGGCTATGGGGGGAAGGTGCTCCTGCTTCTGCTCCGGGGTGCCGTACATGAGCAGGGTGGGTGCCACCCAGGCGGTGCCGCCGATACCCATGCCGGTGCCCGGGATGCCCCAGTAGGTAGCCTCTTCCTGGAACACCAGTTGTGTGGTGAGGGAGGCCTCCTGGCCGCCGTACTCCCTGGGCCAGCCCAGGGAGAGCCAGCCCCGCTGGCCCAGCTTGCGGCTGGTGACCTGGGTCACGGGCCACAGCTCCGGGGTGTACTCCTCCTCCGCCCCCAGCCAGTCCGGGGGCATCTCGTCCCTGACAAAGCCGCTTACCTCTTCACGGAAGGCATCTTCCTGTGGGGTGAAGCTGAAGTCCATGGCTTCCTCCTATCCGGTGGGGAGGCCCAGGCCCCTGATGGCGATGATGTTGCGCTGAATTTCCGAGGTGCCGCCCCGGATGGAGTCGGACACCGCTCGCAGGTAGAAAAGCCCCAGCCCGCCTCCATAGGGTGCCCGGGGGCTGGCCCGCCCCAATTGGGAGTATAGCCCCAGGATGGCCGCCGCCGTCACCGACAGGCGCTGGGTCAGCTCCGAGCCGAACAGCTTGACGGCGGAGGCCTCGTAGGTGGGGGCATGGCCTCCGGCCATCAGCGAGAGCGTCCGGTAAGAGAGCACCCGCAGCACCTCTACCTCGGTGGCCCGCTGGCAGAGCTGGGAGCGTAGCCCGGGGCGGCCCTTTAACACCCCAGGGTTTTCCTTGACATAATCAATCAACTGGGCCATGAGGTAGGTGGCATTGCCGATGAACATGGCCGCCCCGGCGGTGGCCCGCTCAAAGTCCAGGGCGGCGGCCACATAGTACCAGCCCCGGTTCTCCTCCCCCACCAGGCAATCCCCGCCGGCGTGGGCACCGTCCAGGAACACCTCGTTGAAGCGGCGGTCCCCGGCCATGCTGATGAGGGGGTGTACGGCGATGCCCGGCGTCTGCATGTCCAGCAGGAAGAGACTGATGCCCCGGTGCTTGGGGGCATCGGGGTCGGTGCGGGCGGCGGCCCAGGCGTAGTGGGCCATATCGGCCTCCGAGGAGAACAGCTTCTGGCCGGATATGGTATAGTCGTCTCCCTCGGGGGTGGCCTTTAGCTCCAGGGAGGCCAGGTCGGAACCGGCGTGGGGCTCGGAGTAGAGCAGGCAGAAGACCACCTCACCTCGGGCGATGAGGGGCAGGAATTTCTGGCATTGCTGGGGGCTGCCGCAGAGCATGAGGCTGGGGGCCACGATGGACTCGGCCACATTGCGGTACTCCACGCCCCTCCGGGCCATCTCCTCCACCAGGATGAAGCGGTAGATGGGGGGCCGGCCCAGGCCGCCGTGCTCCTGGGGCCAGGTGAGGGACAGCCATCCCTGCTCGCCCAGCTTGCGTAGGAAGGCGTGGTACAGCGGGCCGGGCAGCCCCCGCTCCTCGTACTCCAGGCGCACCTGGGGGGAGAGCTCCTGCTCCAGAAAGCTATCCACCTCCTGGCGGAAGGCCTCCTCCTGCGGGCTAAGCCGGAAGTCCATGTCCCGACAGCCTGTCCTTGAGGTAATCAATGGTGTTTACAGGGGTGGGGTCGGCCCCGTAGAGGAGGGCCAGGTAATAGCTGACATAATCACCCCACAGGAGCAGGCTCATCATGTGGCTCAGGGCGCCTTTCCCCTCGCCGGATAGCTCCTGGTGGGCGACCCCCTCGCGGTCCAGGATTTCCTGGGTGACCCGGTAGCGGAGGAGGGTGCGGGGGTGGAGCAGGGGGGAGGCGAGCAGGACTACGAAGCTCCCCCGAGCTATTGAGGTGGGGTTGGGGTAACCCACCACCGTGTTGTGGTTGAGCTCCGGTAGGGCCTCAAACACGGCCCACGATTTGCTGTTCTCGTTGACCTGGGTCTTCCAGCGCCGGGCCACCGGCTCCAGGAAGCCGGCCCCGTAGATGACGGGCAGCTTTCCCTCCACCATTTTGGCCAGTTGTTTGGCGGGGTTGGAGGGGGTGGGCTGGGATTCCTGGAACCTGTCCACCAGGGACTCCATAACAGATAGCGCCTCTTCTACGGCGGGGGCCACACCCGGCAGGAGGCCCACCCGGTGGAGGAGGCCCAGCAGGCCGAAGAAGCTGTAACCGATGACCGCCCGGGGTGCGGCGGCGTATTCTATAGGGTCAATGGGGATACCGCGCTCCCGGGCAATCTCGGCCAGCTTGCCGCCGCTGGTGGCGGCCACCTTACGGGACGGGGAGTACAGGCTTCCCTCCAAGCAAGAGAGGCTCTCCTCGGTCTTACCGGAATAGCTGGAGAGGACCACCAGTGTATCGGCGTCCAAAGGGGGCAGGGGGGCATAGTCCCGGTGCACCTGCATGGCCTTGCCCTCCAGACGGACCATGGCGGCGGCCAGGTCGCCCCCGATGGCTGAGCCTCCCATGCCGGCTATCACCACCCGCTTCACCCCCCTATATTCCGAGGGCAGCTTCATTGCCAGCGCCCCTTGCCAGGCCTGGCGGCACTGGGCGGGCGTGCCGGAGAGGTGGTGGCGCATGCCCGAAGGGTCAATGGTCTCCAGGGCCCTGACATTGTCGAGGTCAGCCATGTTCACACCCCCGCTAAGCGCTTGCCGGCGGCCAGCAGTCTCTCAACTTGCTGTGGCTGGATACTTTCAGCATACACCCTCATCAGGGGCTCGGTGCCCGAGAAGCGGATGAGGAGCCATGAGCCGTCGGCCATGAGGAAATAGAACCCGTCCCGGGTGTCCCGGCTGGCTACGGACAGCCCGTCCAGGGTCTGCGGACGGGCTTGCTCCAGCCGCTTCCGTATCGGCTCCCTCTGGGACGGGGGGAAGTGGAAGTCCTCGCGTCGGTAGTAGTGACGGCCCACCTTTTGGTGGAGGTAGTCCACCAGGGCGGACAATGGCTTGCCCGTGGTCGCCAGCATGTCTATGAAACATAGGGAGGCCATGATGCCGTCCCGCTCCGGCACATGGCCCCGGAAGCCGTAGCCGCCGCTCTCCTCCCCGCCCAGCAGCGCATCCTGGCTGAGCATAAGGGGGGCGATGTGCTTGAAGCCCACTGCAGTCTTGGTCACTGGCACCCCGAAACTCTCTCCCAGCTTGTCCAGCATGGCGGTGGAGGGCAGGCTGCGGATGATGGGTCCCCTCTGGCCCCGGAACTCCAGGAAGTAGAGGGCCAGGAGGGCGAACACCTCCGGGGCTGAGAGGGGCTGCCCCTTTTCATCCACCACGCCCACCCGGTCGGCGTCGCCGTCGGTGGCCAGGCCGATGTCGGCGTGGCGGCGGCGGACGGCGGCACCCAGAGGGGCCAGGTTGGGGGCGATGGGTTCCGGGGTGAGGCCGGGGAAGGCAGGGTTGCGCTCCTGGTGGATATGGCTTAGCCCTATACGGCCTCCGGACAGCAACCCCGCCATGTATCCTATCCCTGCCCCGTACATGGGGTCGACCACTACCTTGAGGGGGGTCCGGCGGAGGCAGTCTATATCCACCAGGGAGGATAGGCGGGCCTGATAGGCGGGGCGGGGGTCATAGTACTCCACCAGCCCTTGGGAGAGGGCCTGGGGGAGGGGCAGAGGTGTGGTGGGTTGGGCCAAGGCGGTGGACGCCAGGGCCTCAATGTGTGAGGCG
>JAZGBK010000073.1:0-3671 GCA_036476365.1 Dehalococcoidia bacterium | reverse complement strand
CTTTACAGGACGAGCTGGGGGTGGAGCGAGCCAATGCCATCGCCCTCGGTGCCATCACTGCCATGGCCCAGGAGCGGGGCCGGGAGCTGGCCCAACAGATGGGCCGTAGCGACCTGGAGGCCTTCGCCCAAGCGATGCAGGGCCTGTTCGACCAGGGCGACCTAGATGTCCAGGTGGTGGAGGAGACCCCCAGCCGCTTCACTTTCAGGATTACCCGGTGTAAGTTCGCCGATATGTACCGGGAGTTGGGCATCCCCGATTTAGCCCTCCTCCTCTCCTGTGCCCGGGACTTCGCCCTGTGTGAGGGTTTCAACCCCCGCATCAAGCTCAGCCGCCCCCAGACCCTGGTGGAAGGGGACACCAGTTGCGATTTTGCCTATACCCTGGAACCGGGGCCGGAGGAAGCTTAGCTCCTCTCATCACGGCGGCCTTCCTTTAACCCCTTACGGCCCACATGCTATAATTGGCCCTACGGTATAGATATGCTTTTCCAAAACCTGGGCTTCCAGCAACTGCTGGTGTTAGCTATAGCCATAGCAATGGCCATCACCGTTCACGAGTTCAGCCACGCCCTGGCCGCCACCCGCCTGGGGGACGATACCGCCCGCCTCCAGGGTCGGCTGTCCCTCAACCCACTGGTGCACCTGGACTTCGTGGGCACCCTGTTCCTGTTCCTGATGGGCTTCGGCTGGGGCAAGCCGGTGCCGGTGAACCAGGGCCGGCTGCGGGGTGGCTACCGGGGCATGGGCAAGGTGGCCCTGGCCGGCCCCGTATCCGGGCTGGTGGTTGCCGGGCTGCTGGGACTGGCAGTGCAGGCCACTGGGATTTCCCTGTGGACTACTACCCTGGGTCTCGTCCTCCTGTACGTTATCCGGCTCAACATCGTCCTTTCCCTGTTCAACCTTATCCCCCTGCCCCCGCTGGACGGCCACAAGGTGGCGGTGGGCTTCCTGCCCCCCTCCCTCTCCCTGTCCTTCCAGCGCCTGGAGCGTTACGGCATAATGCCCCTGTTTCTGCTTATCCTGGCGGACAGCTTCCTGGGTATCGGCATCCTGTGGGGCATTATCGGCCCTGGGGTGAACTTCTTCACCGGGCTCTTCCTGGGAGAGGCGCTCCTCTGAGCGGCGGGGCGGGGAGGGTGGCCATTATCGGGCTGGGGCTCATCGGAGGCTCCCTGGGCCTGGCCCTCACCGCCGCCGGCTGGGAGGTGACCGGCTTTGCGCGCCACCACCACACGGCCGCCCGGGCCCTTGTCCGTGGCGCTATCAGCCGGGAGGCCGAGGGGCTGGCTGAGGCCGTCTCCGGGGCCGACCTGGTGGTGCTGGCAACGCCGATTAGCGCCCTGCCTGAGGTGATGGACGGGATTGCCCCCCACCTGCCCCCGGGTGCCGTGGTCACCGATGTGGCCAGCACCAAGGCCCAGGTGATGGCCTGGGCCGCCGCCCGCCTGCCAGGGGTGAGCTTTGTAGGGGGGCACCCCATGGCGGGAAGGGAGAAGCTGGGGCTGGAGGCCGCCCAAGCCGAGCTGTTCCGGGGGGCTGCCTACTGCATAGTGGCCCTGCCGGGGACACCGGCCCCCGCGGTGGAGCGGGTGAAACAGATGGCCCTGGCGGTGGGAGCCATCCCCCTGATGCTGGAGGCCACCGAGCACGATTACCTGGTGGCGGGCATAAGCCACCTGCCGCTGCTGGTGGCCACGGCCCTGGTGCGGGCGGCCGCCGGGGACCCCGCTTGGCCCACCCTCCAGAGGCTGGCTGCCACCGGCTTCCGGGATACCACCCGGCTGGCCTCGGGCAGCCCGGAGATGGGCCGGGATATGGCTCTCACCAACCGGCAGGCCATCCTGGCCTGGCTGGACCGCTTCAGCCGGGAGCTAGAGGGACTGCGCTATATGGTGGAGGAGGGGGATGCCTCGGTGGAAGAGGCCCTGCGGCAGGCCCGGTCCCACAGCGAACAATGGCTGGAGGCAAAGGGGTGGTGAAGGTAGTATCCCCCCCGGAGCGCCTGAGGGGGGAGGTGTCACCACCAGGTGACAAGTCCCTGGGCCACCGGGCACTCATCTTTAACGCTCTAGCCGCCGGCAAGGCCCGAGTGGATAACTTCTGCCCCGGCGCCGACCCGCTGTCCACCCTCTCCTGTCTGCGCAGCCTGGGGGTGAGTATAGAGTATGACCCGGGCCCGCCCCCCCGGGTGGAGGTGGCCGGGGTGGGGGGGGGTCTCCAGGAGCCGACCGAGGTGCTGGACTGCGGCAACAGCGCCACCACCCTGCGGCTGCTGGCCGGGCTGCTGGCCTCTCAGCCTTTCCTCGCCGTGCTCAGCGGGGACGCCTCGTTGCGCTCCCGGCCCGTGGACAGGGTCATCCAGCCGTTGCGGCTCATGGGCGCCCAGATATGGGGGCGGGCCGGCGACAGGCTGGCCCCGCTGGTAGTGAGAGGCGGCCGGCTTAAGGGGATAGATTACCGGCTACCGGTGGCCAGCGCTCAGGTGAAATCGGCCCTGGTCCTGGCCGGGCTGTGGGCGGAGGGGGATCCCTACCTGGAGGAGCCAGCCCCCTCCCGGGACGACACCGAGCGCATGCTCCGGGCCATGGGGGCCTCCATAGAAAGCCGGGACTCCCGGATACATGTATCCCCCCTCATTTCACCCCTCAAGCCGCTGAGCTCGCCCCTGCCCGGCGATATCAGCTCCGCCGCTTTCTTCCTGGTGGCGGGAGCGGTGCACCCTGACGCCAGTATCCGGCTCAGGTCGGTGGGGGTCAATCCTACCCGTGCCGGTGTGGTGGAGGTGCTGCGCCGGATGGGGGCGAATATAAAGATAAAGGAGGGCAGACCCCTGGGCGGCGAGCCGGTGGCCGACCTGGAGGTGACCTCCAGCGAGTTGCATGGGGTGGAGCTGGGGGGGGATATCATTCCCCGGCTCATCGACGAGGTGCCGGTACTGGCGGTCGCTGCCGCCTGTGCCAGCGGCGCTACCATCATACGGGGCGCAGCCGAGCTCAGGGTGAAAGAGGCGGACCGCATCGGGGTTATGGTGGCCGGGCTAAGGCGGCTGGGGGCCGATGCTGATGAATTGCCCGATGGTATGATTATCAGGGGCGGCAGGAAGCTGCACGGGGCAACGGTAAATAGCCACGGCGACCACCGGCTGGCCATGGCCTTTGCTGTGGCCGGGCTGGTAGCCGAGGGGGAGACCGTTATAGAGGGTGCGGAGGGGGTGGAGGTGTCCTATCCTGCCTTCTGGCAGGAGCTGGACAGGATATTGAAACGTAAGTCCTGAGGGGGGGTTATGGCAACGGAACTGGTCCATGTAGGGTTCGGCAATGTGGTGGCTATGAACAAGGTGGTAGCCGTGGTATCCCCAACCTCGGCCCCCATCAAGCGCCTGGTCCAGGAGGGGAAAAGCAATAATATTATTATTGATATGACCAGCGGCCGGCGTACCCGGGCGGTGCTGGTCACCGATAGCGGACACCTCATCCTGGCCGCTGTCTCGGCGGAGACCATCGCCGGGCGCCTCCTTACCGCACGGGTGGCACCTCGCTCCCTGGTGGAGGCGGAGGTGTGAGCCCGCCACCGCCCCTGCTCATAGTCCTCTCCGGTCCCTCCGGAGTGGCCGTTACCCTTTGTATTTTCTAAGTGCCATTTGATAGGATAACGTCACTGTGACGCCCT
>JAZGBK010000072.1:0-7204 GCA_036476365.1 Dehalococcoidia bacterium | reverse complement strand
ATGCGACGGCGTCTCTCCACCTTTGTGGTTTGCCACATCCGGCTGAACGCATCAACATCGCTATGGGCCAAGTCAGAAAGGGCGGCCACCCGAGAGGCGGCCACCGCCTTGACCTCCCCGGCCAGCTCCTCCAAGCCCTTGCGCCAGTCTATGCCCAAGACATTATCCCTTGGTAGCCACGGCCAGGCGCGGCAGATATATGGGGGGTGTAAACAGGCGGCCCCCCACCCAGCGGCCCTCCCGTCCGATAGCCACCACTTCCTTCAACACCTCATATATGTTGCCCGAGACCATGGTATCCTTGACCCGGCCCACTATGCGACCACTCTCCACCCAATAGCCCAGGAGCACATTACCGCTGAAGTCGCCCCCCAGCACATTCCCCTGCTCCGCCCCCATCAGGCCCTCCACCACCAGCCCCTCCTGCATATCGGCTATCATCTCCTCCAGAGTGGCCTCTCCCGGCGTCACCACTAAAGCACTCACCCCCGGGCCAGGCAGGCTGCGCCCCTGCCGGATGGCGCTGCCCGTGCTCTCAGTGCCGGCCTGACCGGCGGTCTGCAGGTCATACATAAAGCCGGCCACCACACCCTCTTCCACCAGGGGGATGCGCCGGGTGGTCACGCCCTCATCGTCCCAGGGGCGGCTGGCGGGGCGGTACGCCTGGCTGGCATCGTCCATCAACGAAAGCTTAGCGTCGAACACCGCCTCCCCCACCCTACCCTTAAGGGGAGACGCCCCCTGGACCACCATCCGGCCATTGAAGCCCACCGTTAAAGGGGCGAAAAGGGAGCTGGCTGCCCCCAGCGGGGTAAACACCACCGGCATGGGCCGGCTGGGGGCCTTCGCCGTGTCCCGAGACAGCTCCAACTGGCGGACTACCGAGGCCACCACCGGGGAGATGTCCCTCACCGGCCTACAGGAGCTCTGGCCATCTCCCACAAAGAGCATGTCCGTGCCCCTTACCAGGACCCCCTCCACATCCAGCCCGAAGTAGCTATGTTTGTAGCTGGCCTGGCCGCCACCGGTGTTGGCTATGCTCACCGTGGCCACCGCCCGGTTCACCCGCGCCTCACATACCAGGTCCGGCGTGCTGCGGCGCACGCCGTCAATGAGGGTCTCCCCCAGGGCCACCATGTCCTCCAGGGACACCTGCTCCACCGCCGGGTCGTACACCTCCACCGTTCCCGCTGGCTGAACCGGGGGGAAGTGAAAGCGGGCCTCAGCACCAAACTGGGCCACCTGAAGCGCCTGCTCCACCAAGTCGGCCCCATCCTCCCAACCGCTGGTCTGGGAGAAGCCGATGCGGCCATTATGCACCAGGCGCAGGGCTAGGGAGCGGCTGCTCCGGGTGAGGAGCTGCTTCAGCCGGTTGGCCTCAAACACCACCGGGGTCTCCTCCACCTCCACTAAAAAGACCTCTGCCGCCTGGGCCACCTGCCCCGCTCGGGCCAGCACCTCCTCCACTACCTGCCTCCTACAACGCACCTGCGGATGCGTATATGGGGACTGCCGTTGGATACCGGCAGGGGCATCTGGCCCCCCTTACCACAGCCCCCACCCTGGTTCATATCCAGGTCGTTGCCGATAGCGTCTATGTTCTCCAGCGTGGTGAACACATTGCCACTGAGCACCACCGGGCGCACCGGCTCGGCCACCCGGCCGTTGCGAACCATGAAGGCCTCCCCGGAGGAGAAGGTGAACATCTCCATACTGGTGGTGCCGCCGTACCAGTTCCGGGCGTACACCCCCTCCTTTATCCCCTCCAGCAGGTCATCCAGAGAGGCCTGGCCCGGCTCAATGATGGTGTTGGTCATGCGCACTATAGGGGGAAAGCGGTAGTCTATGGCCCGTGCATTGCCGGTAGGGGCCTCGCCCATGCGGGCCGCTGTCTCCCGGGAGTGGAGCCGGCCCACCAGCACCCCCTCCCGGATGAGGTAGGTGCGGGTGGCCGGGGACGCCTCGTCATCGTAGCTGTAGCTGCCCCTGAGGCCGGGGATGGCCGCCCCATCCACCACATTCAGGTGGGAGCCGCCGAAGCGGCGGCCCAGCACCATAATCTCCCGCATTCTATCGTTCTCGTATATGAAGTCGGACTCGGAGAGGTGTCCGAAGGCCTCGTGGATGAACACCCCGGCCAGCACCGGGTCCAGCACCACAGGCAGCTCCCCGGCGGGGGCAGGGGGGGCGGAGAGGAGCTCTACCGCCCGCTGGGCCAGCTCCTTCACCTTGCCGTGCAGCCCCTCCACAGCGGAGAAGTCGCCGGCACTGCCCACGCTTATGCCCGCCTGCTGCACCTGGCCACCATCCCGGGCCACAGCGCTTACCCGCAGCGCCACATCCCGCTTGGTGCGCTCAACAAAGCTGCCGGTGGAGGTGGACAGGAGCACCCGCCGCCAGCCGTCCCGGTAGAGGATGGAGGAGGTCTGGATACGGGGCACAGACCAGATGGTCTGGTTGTACTCGTCCATCACCTGCTTCTTGGCCGATAGGGGCAGGGCCAGGGGGTCCCGGGCCACCGGCCCCGGCTCCTCCCGGTCCACCACCGGGGGCAGGGGGGCAAAGGAGCTGTCCTCCTTACCCACCAGCCGGGCCTGGCGCACCGCCAGCTCCACCCTATCGGGCAGGCCCTCTATGCCATTGAAGCTTACAAAGCCCCAGCCGCCCCGCACCAACGCCCGCACATTGCCACCCCGGCTGGTGCCCAGCCCCACCTCCTCCAGCTCCCGGCCCCGGTACTGGAGATGGGTGGACTCCATCTCCTCCAGACGGATTTCTAAGTAATCTGCCTCAGCCCCCCGGAGGGCCTGGGCCATGCGGTCCCGGATATCATCGGTGGGTAAGGTCTCCATGTACCCTTAGTTTAGTGGAGGCCCGTTGGCCCGTCAATTGGCCAGAGTAGTGATTCCCGATGTAGGGGTAGGGCAAGCCCTGCCCGAGGGCGCAACAAGCAGCGCCCCTACGTTCCCGCAGATATAATCCACGGGCGGGCGAGTGGGAATGAAAGTGGTGGCTAAACGATTTCTCACAGCCTCGCTTGCCCTGGGGGCGGGGGGACTCTATACTTGATGGAGGTATGGGACTGCTGCTAATAGTGAGACATGGGGAAACGGAGTGGAACCGGGTGGAGCGGCTGAGGGGGCGGGCCGACCTGGACCTGAACCCCACCGGGGTCAGGCAGGCCAAGGCCGCCGCTCACCACATATCCCGCTGGAAGCCGGTAACGGTCTATTCCAGCCCCCTGCGCCGGGCATGGCACACGGCACAGGTCATCGCCGATACCCTTTCCCTCCCCCTCCACCCCCTGGAGGGGCTGATAGACATAGACTATGGCCAGTGGCAGGGGCTGTCCCCTCAGGAGGCCGCCGGGAACGACGGCGACCTCTACCGCCTGTGGCTGGAGAGCCCCCACCGGGTGAAGTTCCCCGGGGGCGAGGGGCTGGCGGAGGTGCGGGCCCGGGCCGAGGCCGCCATCAGCCATATCCAGGAGCACCACCCCCAGGAGACGGTGGTAGCCGTCTCCCACAAGGTGGTGTGCCAGGTGATGGTGCTGGCCCTGTTCAGCATGGACAACTCCAGCTTCTGGCAGGTCACCCAGGATGTGGCCGCCATAGACCTGTTTGAGCTGCGCCATCCCTACCCCGCCGCCATGATAGTAAACGAGACCTGCCACCTGAAGGGGTTGGCCTGATGTGGACCGCATCCCAGGTCAGCCAGCGGCTGCAAGAGGCCTACGGCCCCCCACCCAGCCGCCTACCCCTGGACGGCGTCTCAGAGCTGGTCATGGGTATCCTGTCCCAGAATACCTCGGACAAGAACTCCCGGCCCGCCTTCAGGTCTCTCAAGGCCGCCTTCCTCCACTGGGAAGATGTCGCCAGCGCCCCGGAGGCGGAGATTGCCTCGGCCATACGGCACGCCGGGCTCCACCACACCAAGGCCCGCTACATCAAGCAGGCCGTCCAGAGGGTGATAGAGCAGGGCAGCGGGAACGGGCACAGCCACGGCCCCAACATAGACTTCCTGGCCTCCATGCCCGTGGAAAAGGCCATCTCCTACCTGGAGGCGTTCCCCGGTGTGGGGCCCAAGACAGCCCGGGTGGTGCTCCTCTTCGGCCTGCACCTCCCCGTGTTCCCCGTGGACACCCATGTCCACCGGGTGAGCCGCCGCCTGGGCATAATAGGCCCCAGGGTCTCCCGGGAGCAGGCCCATCGGCTGCTGGAGCAGTTCTTCCCCCCCGAGGACTATTACGCCACCCACATGCTGCTCATCCAGCATGGCCGCCGCACCTGCCTGGCCCGCAAGCCCCGCTGCCGGGGATGCGTGCTAGCCGAGGAATGCGCCTACTACCAGTCGCTCCAGGAAGGGGCTGAATGAAAGTCGGTATCATCAACGCCACCGGCTACATAGGCATGGACCTGGCCCGGCTGCTACTGCGCCACCCCCGGGTGGAGGTGGCCTGGGTCACCGGGCGGGGGGCGGCGGGGCAGCGGCTGGGGGACTACCTGCCCCACCTGGACACCGGCGACATGCCCATCCTGGCCGAGCCGGGGGATGCCGACCTGGTGTTCTCCGCCCTGCCCCACAAGTCCAGCGCCGAGGCCCTGCAGCCCATCATTGAGCGGGGGACACGGGTGATTGACCTCAGCGCCGATTTCCGCCTCAAGGATGCCGCCGAGTACCGGCGCTGGTATGAGGTGGAGCACCCCAACCCCTCTCTGCTTGCCGGGGCCGTCTACGGCCTGCCCGAGCTGCACCGCGCAGAGATAGCCGGTGCCCAGATAGTGGCCAGCCCCGGCTGCTACCCCACGGCAGCGCTGCTGGCCCTGGCCCCGGCGGTGAAGGAGGGGCTGGTGGAGCCGGACATCATCGTGGACGCCAAGTCCGGGGTATCCGGGGCGGGGCGGGAGCTCAGCCTCACCACCCACTACTCGGAGGTGAACGAGAGTGTTACCGCCTATGCCCTGACCGGCCACCGCCACCTGCCCGAGATGCTCCAGGAGCTCCGCGCACTCAACCCCACCCTGTCCCCCACCCTCACCTTCATGCCCCACCTCATCCCCATGACCCGGGGCATTCTGGCCACCTGCTACGCCCGGCTCCGTCAACAGGCCAGCCAAGCCCAGATTGACGAGCTTTACCGGGAGTTCTACCGGGACGCCCCTTTTGTCACAGTGGTGGGCTTCTCCCCCCAGACCAAGCAGACCCTGGGCAGCAACCACTGCCTGGTGCACCCGGTAGTGGATGAGGCCAGCGGCCGGCTAATAGCCCTGAGTGCCCTGGACAACCTGGTAAAGGGCGGGGCAGGGCAGGCGGTGCAGTGCATGAACCTGATGCTGGACCTCCCCGAGACCACCGGCGTGGATGCCCTGGCCGTCTTCCCGTAGACCTGTAAAAAGGAGGGGTATGGACAGGACAGAGTTTGAGGTCCCTCAGCCGGGACGGCTGCTTCAGGGGCTCACCGATTCCGGCCTGCCGGTGAAGGAGTCCTACGGCCCCGAGGATGTGGCCGGTATTGATTATGTAAAGGACATCGGCCCTCCGGGCAGCTACCCCTTCACCCGCGGAGTCCATGCAGACATGTACCGGGGCCGGCTGTGGACCCGGCGCAACCAGTGCGGCTTCGGCACTCCTGCGGACACCAACGAGCGCATCAAGTACCTCTTCTCCCAGGGACAGACCGGCCTCTCCGTCTCCTTTGACCTGGCCACTCACCACGGCTTTGACCCCGACCACCCCCTGGCCCAGAACGAGGCGGGGCGCATCGGGGCCTCGGTAGCCACCATGCGGGACATGGAGGAGATGTTAGAGGACATCCCCATTGACCAGGTGAGCCTCACCCTGGTCACCCGGCCCCCCGCCTCAGCGGTCATCGTGGCCCTCCTCATGTCCCTGGCCCACAAGAGGGGGGTGGACCCGGCCACCATCCAGGGCACCATCATGAACGACCCCTTCGCCCAGCTCGCCGGGGCCACCATAGACACCCTCACCCGCTTCCTGCCCCTGGAGCCCACCGTGGAGCTGGCGGTGGATGTAATAGAGTACTGCGCCCACCACATGCCCCGCCTGAACTCCATCGGCATCAACGCCTACAACATGCGGGAGACGGGCATCAGCGCCGTGCAGGAGGCCGCCTTCGGCCTGGCGGCCGCCATTGAGATAGTGGAGCGCACCCTGAAGCGGGGTCTGCCCATAGACCAGTTCGCCCCCCGCATCTCCTTCTACTGCTCGGCGGGCATGGACTTCTTTGAGGAGATTGCCAAGTTCCGGGCGCTGCGGCGCATGTGGGCACGCATCGTCAGGGAGGAGTTCGGCGCTCAGAACCCCCGCTCCTGGTGGTTCCGCTTCGCCTCGCAGACGGCGGGCCTCTCCCTCCAGGCCCCTCAGCCTCTGAACAACATCGTGCGCACCGCCATAGAGAACCTGGCCGCGGTGCTGGGCGGCGCCCAGTCGGTGCACACCAACGCCTACGACGAGCCTCTGTCCCTGCCCGGCGAGGAATCGGTACGCACCGCCCTCCGCACCCAGCAGATTGTGGCCTACGAGACCGGGGCCGGCCGCACCACCGACCCCCTGGGCGGCTCCCACTTCGTAGAAAGCCTTACCAGCCAGGTTGAGGAAGCCACCCTGAAGCTGCTGGGGGAGATGCGCTCCCGGGGCGGCTTCCTGTCCTGCCTCCAGAGCGGCTGGATAGAAGGCCAGATTACTGAAGCCCGGGTAAACCGACAGAAAGACATAGACAGCGGCGAGCGGTTGGTGGTAGGGGTTAACGCCTTTACCGACGGCGATGGCCCCCCGGCCCGGGTGTTCCGGGTGTCCGATGAGGCCTGCCAGGCCCGGGTGGCCTCCGTGCGGGAGTTCAAGTCCAACCGGGATGCCGGGGCCGCTCAGAAGGCCCTGGCCCGGGTGGAGGCCACGGTGGGCAGCGGCCAGAACCTGATGCCCGCCATCGTAGAGGCCGTCAACGCCTCAGCCACCCTGGGGGAGATAGCCGACTCCCTGCGCCGGGCGTGGGGCTTCCGGATGGAGGCGTAGCATGGCCACCGGGAAGACCAGGGTGCTGCTGGCCAAGATGGGGCTGGACGGCCATGACACCGGCATCCGGGTGCTGGCCGAGGCCCTGCGGGACGCCGGCATGGAGGGGGTAGATTTAGGCCCTCACAACCCCTCGGAGCGGGTGGTACGGGCCGCTATTGAGGAGGATGTG
>JAZGBK010000071.1:0-10192 GCA_036476365.1 Dehalococcoidia bacterium | reverse complement strand
CGCCGCCGACCTCCCCCCTGGGGTGGCCCAGGAGCTGGGCATCACGGTGGTTCCCCTGTACGTGCACTTCGGCCAGGAGGTGTACCGGGACGGCGTGGACCTATCGCCCGATGAGCTCTACCGGCGGCTGCCCACCTCCCCCCAGGTCCCCACCACCTCCGCCCCCGGCCCAGGGGTGTTCGCCGAGGTGTATCAGGGCCTGCTGGCCCAGGGCCATCAGGTCGTCTCCATCCACATCTCCAGCAAGCTGAGCGCCACCCATCAGGCGGCGGTAACCGCCAGCCAGGAGATGGAGGGGAAAGTGGCCGTGGTGGACTCCCAGAGCCTGTCCCTGGGCTTAGGGCTGCTGGCCATGGCCGCCGCCCGGGCCGCCCGGGATGGCCAGGACATGGCGCAGGTGGTGGCCAGTGCAGAGAGCGCCATCCCCAGGACACAGATGGTCTTCCTGCTGGACACCCTGGAGTACCTGCAAAAGGGGGGGCGCATCGGCCGCGCCCAGGCCTTCCTGGGTTCGGTGCTCAACGTAAAGCCCATTCTGCAAATAAAGGATGGGGAGGTACACCCCCTGGAGCGGACACGGAGCCGGGCAAAAGGCATCAACCGGCTGTGTGAGATGGCTACCAGCCGGGGCACCGTGGAGGCCCTGGGGGTTATCTATACCACCACCCGCCAGGAGGCGGATGAGGTGGTGGGCAGGCTGGCACCCCTAATAGCCGGGAATGAGGTATCCGTGGCCCAGCTGGGTGCGGTGCTGGGGGTCCATGGCGGCCCCGGCGTCCTGGGGGTGGCCCGGATGGGCGCCGGGCCGTGAAGGGTGTGGCCACTATCTCTTCCCCACCGTGGCTGTACTCCCTGCGCCGCATCCTCCTCCTGGAGCAGGAGCGGGGCTACGACGACCGGGCGGTGATGGGCGGGCTGGACAAATACCTGGGCCGCCATGGACCCGCCGCCACCCAGGGCATAGCCCAGCCTGGGATGCGGCACCGCTTCCAAAAGCTGGTTCTCACCACCCCCACCTACGGCGGGTGCACCCCCCAGGAGAGGGCACACTGGGTGGCCGGGGTGCTGTCCCTCTTGGAGGAGGTGGAGCGGGCGGGTACGGAAGTCCCCCCGCCGGAGGGCCACCGGCCCACCCCACCCCACCCCACCACCCCGGCCCGGGGAAGGAGGACGGCCCGTGTCTCCACCCAAGGGGTCTCCCTGAGCTCCTCCCTGGGGCAGCTCAAGGTGGCCCCGCCCTCCGTCGCCTCCCGGCTGGAGAAGTTAGGGGTGGCCACGGTGCGGGACCTGCTCTATTTCTTCCCCCGCCGCCACCTGGACTACAGCCAGCTAAACACCGTCTCCCAGCTTGAGATAGGGCAGGAGCAGACGGTCATCGCCCTGGTATGGGACGCTGGGGTGGCCATGCTGGGCGGCCGCAGGGGCACCGAGGCCGTCCTGGGGGACGAGACGGGCAATGTGAGGGCGGTGTGGTTCAACCAGCCCTACCTGGCAAAGAGGCTGTCCACCAACAGCCGGGTGGTGCTCAGCGGCCGGGTGGGGCTGTTCAAGGGGCAGAAGGTGTTTGAGTCCCCCGCCTGGGAGCCCTACGAGGAGGCGGAGACCATCCATACCGGCCGCCTGGTGCCCGTTTACCCCCTCACCGAGGGGCTCCACCCCATGGCGGTGAGGCGGCTGGCCAAGCCGGCGGTGGACTCCTGGGCCGGGCTGCTCACCGATTTCCTGCCCCCGGGGCTGCGCCAGGCCTGCGGCCTCCCCGGGCTGGTCCAGGCGGTGCGCCAGGCCCACTTCCCCGACGACCTAGAGGCCAAGGGGGAGGCGGAGCGGCGGCTGGCCTTTGACGAGCTGTTCCTGCTCCAGATGGCCGTCCTCTCCCGCAAGCGGCAGTGGCAGGAGGCCCAGCCCGGTCAGGCCCTCCCCCCCCGGCCGGAGGCCGTGGAGCGCTTCCTGTCCTCCCTGCCCTTCACCCTCACCGACGCCCAGAAGCGGACGCTGGCAGAGGTATCGGCCGATATGGCCCTCCCCCGGGCCATGGCCCGGCTGGTCCAGGGCGAGGTGGGCAGCGGCAAGACGGTGGTGGCCGTGGCCGCCCTGGTGGCCGCCGCCGCCGCTGGCTTCCAGGGGGCCTTCATGGCCCCCACCGAAATCCTGGCCGAGCAGCACTACCGGACTCTATCCAAACTTCTTGGCAGTGGCAACGGCCACGGAAACGGAAACATGAGAGTGGCGCTGCTCACCGGGGGCCTCAAGTCTGCCGAAAAGGAGGAGCTCTGCCGGCAGGTGGCCTGCGGGGAGGTGGATATCGTGGTGGGCACCCACGCCCTCATCCAGAAGGAGGTGAGCTTCCACCGCCTGGGCCTGGTCGTGGTGGACGAGCAGCACCGCTTCGGGGTGGCGCAACGCTCGGCGCTGCGGGAGAAGGGCTACCACCCCCACTTGCTGGCGATGACGGCCACCCCCATCCCCCGCACCCTGGCCCTCACCCTCTACGGCGACCTGGACCTGTCCCTCATAGACCAGCTACCCCCCGGCCGCCAGCAGGTGAAGACCCGCTGGCTGGGGCCGGAGAAGCGGGACACGGCCTATGAGTTCGTGCGCCGCCAGGTGGGCGAGGGCCGCCAGGCCTTCATCGTCTGCCCCCTCATTGAAGAGTCAGAGGTGATAGCTACCAGGGCGGCGGTGGCCGAGTACGACCGGCTGTCCCGGGAGGTGTTCCCCGGGCTCAGGCTGGGCCTGCTCCACGGCCGGCTGCCCTCCGCCGAGAAGGAAGCGGTGATGCACCGCTTCCGGGAAGGGGAACTGGATATCCTGGTGTCCACACCGGTGGTGGAGGTGGGCATAGATATCCCCAATGCCACGGTGATGCTGGTGGAGGGGGCGGAGCGCTTCGGCCTGTCCCAGCTCCACCAGTTCCGGGGCCGGGTGGGCCGGGGGGAGCACCTCAGCTACTGCATACTGCTGGCGGAGGAGCCTTCCCCCGAGGCCCAGGAGAGGCTGAGGGTGGTGGCCGAGGTCCACGATGGCTTTGCCCTGGCCGAGGAGGACCTGAGGCTCCGGGGGCCGGGGGAGTTCTTCGGCACCCGGCAGAGCGGCATGCCCGACCTCAAGATGGCCCGCCTCACCCACCTGCCCCTCCTGGAGTTGGCCCGGGAGCACGCCCGCAGCATCTTTGAGCAGGACCCCGACCTCTCCCACCCCGAGCACCGGGCGCTGGCCGCCGAGTTGCACCGCCTCTACGGAGAGGGGGGAGAGTGGAGCTGACCCACAGCATGGTGAAGTACCGCATAGTAGAGCTGCTGGCAGGGGCGGTGCAGAAGGCCCAGGAGCAGGGCCTGCTGCCCCCATCCGCCACCCCAGAGATAAGCGTGGAGCACCCCCAACTTGCTGAGCACGGGGACTACGCCTCCAGCCTGCCCCTGAAGCTGGCCCGGGGGGCGGGCACCCCTCCCCTGCCCCTGGCCGAGGCCATCGTGGGCCTCATCCCCCCCAGCCCCGAGGTGGAGCGGGCGTGGGCCGCCCCACCGGGCTTCGTCAACTTCTGCCTCAGCCCGGCCTGGCTGGCAGGGCAGGTGGAGGCCATCCTGGGCCAGGGGGAGACCTTCGGCCACATCCCCCTGGGCGGCGGCAGCCGGCTCCAGCTTGAGTTCGTCAGCGTCAACCCCACCGGGCCCCTGCACATCGGCCACGGCCGGGGGGCGGTGCTGGGCTCTACACTGGCCCGGGTGCTGGACGCCGCCAGCTATAGCGTGGCCACGGAGTACTATATCAACGACACCGGAGCCCAGATAAATACCTTTCACCGCTCCCTCTACGCCCGTTATCAGCAGGCCCTGGGGCGGGAGGCGGAGGTGCCCGAAGATGGCTATGTGGGCGGTTACCTGCTGGACCTGGGCCGGGAGCTGGCCCAAGAGCACGGCGACCGCTTCCTGTCCCTGCCCCCGGATGAGGCCATCCCCACCCTGGGCCGGATGGGCATGGAGCGAATGCTGGCCCAGATACGGCAGGACCTGGAGTTGCTGAGCGTTACTTTTGACCGCTGGTTCAGCGAGGCCTCACTCTATGAGGAGGGGCAGTACCAGCGGGCCATGCAGCTCCTGCGCCAGGGGGGTTTCGTGGAGGAGAGGGAGGGTGCCCAGTGGTTCACCTCCACCGCCCTGGGGGAGAGCAAGGACAATGTGCTGGTACGCTCCACCGGCGCTCCCACCTACCTGGCCTCGGATATAGCCTACCACTACAACAAGTTCGTGGAGCGGGGCTACTCCCGGGCCATCAACATCTGGGGGGCGGACCACCAGGGCCACATCTCCCGCATGAAGGCCGCCGCCGCCGCCCTGGGGGTGGACCCGGAGCGGCTGAGCATCATCATCTCCCAGATGGTCACCCTGCGCCGGGGGCAGGAGATAGTGAAGCTCTCCAAACGCAGCGGCGATATCATCACCTTGCGGGAGGTGGTGGACGAGGTGGGGCCCGATGTGTGCCGCTTCTTCTTCCTCACCCGCTCGGCGGACGCCCAGATGGACTTTGACCTGGAGCTGGCTAAGAAGCAGTCCGAGGAGAACCCGGTCTACTATGTCCAGTATGCCCACACCCGCATCTGCGGCATCCTGCGCCACGCCCAGGAGCGGGGGACCGACCTTGAGGGGGGTGATGTGGCCCTGCTCACCCACCCCGCGGAGCAGGCCCTTATCCGCAAGCTGCTGCTGCTGCCCGAGGTGGTGGAGCTAATAGCGGCCACCCTGGAGCCCCACCACCTGCCCCGCTACTCCCTGGAGCTGGCCACCGCCTTCCACGATTTCTACACCCGGTGCCGGGTGGTCTCCAAAGACAAAGCCCTCACTGGTGCCCGGCTCAAGCTGGTGCGGGCCTCCCAGATAGTCCTGTCCCGGGGCCTCTCCCTCATGGGCGTCTCCGCCCCGGAGCGGATGTAGGGGGCCAGTCGGCGAGCATCTCTCCTTCCCACCCACCCGCCCATGGAATTATTTCTGGGGGGCTTCGCCCCCAGGCCCCCCAAAGCCGGGAGCGCCCTGGGCAGGGCAAGCCCAGCCCCTACACCGGAAATCGTAGGGGCGGCGCTTGCTCCGCCCCCCAACTCCCCCCAGAGGGGGCCGGGGTGCTGCCCCCGGTACTATTTACCGGGCGGGCGGGTGGGAAGAAAGAGTCTCCGTGAACCAGCGCTCTGTAGCCGGTTGCCTCGGCCCTACCCCTCTGCTAATATGGGTGAGCATGTACTGAAGCCACTGAGGGGAGGGTCCGTATGGCCCGCGTCTTCTCCGGGGCCCGGCCCACCGGCCGCCAGCACCTGGGAAACTATCTGGGAGCCATCCAGAACTATGTCAAGCTCCAGGAGGAGCACGACTGCTTCTACTGCGTGGTGGACATCCACGCCCTCACCACCCTGGAGGAGACCAAAGAGCTACAGGACAACATCCGCGAGATGGTGCTGGACTGGCTGGCCGCAGGGATGGACCCCCAGAAGTGCACCATGTTCGTTCAGTCCCATGTGCCCCAGGTGATGGAGCTGCACACCCTGCTCAGCATGGTGACCCCCCTGGGATGGCTGCTGCGGGTGCCCACCTTCAAGGAGAAGGCCCGGATGCAGCCTGAGAATGTCAACTACGGCCTGGTGGGCTACCCCGTGCTGATGGCCTCCGACATCGTGCTGTACAAGGGAGAGCTGGTGCCGGTAGGGGAGGACCAGCTACCCCACCTGGAGCTGACCCGGGAGATAGTGCGCCGCTTCAACGGCATTTTCGGCCCCACCTTCCCCGAGCCCCGGGCACAGCTCACCGAGACCCCCCTGGTGCTGGGCACAGACCGTCAGAAAATGAGCAAGAGCCTCAACAACCACGTTGAGCTGGCGGCCACCCCGGAGGAGACTACGGAGCGGGTGATGAGGATGATTACCGACCCCGACCGCCCCTACCGCTCCCAGCCGGGCCACCCCGATATATGTAATGTGTACACCCTGGAGCACTACTTCGCCCCCGACCACCTGGAGCGGGTCTATAAGCAGTGCACCACGGCCGTGCTGGGCTGTGTGGAGAACAAGGCCTTCCTGGCCGAGAAGATAAACGAAGCCCTGGCCCCCTTCCGGGAGCGGCGCCGGGAACTGGTCGGACGCCAGGGCTATGTGAGGGAGGTGCTAGGGGACGGGGCGCAGCGGGCCACGGCCATCGCACGGGAGACCCTCCGCGAGGTGAAGGAAAGGATGAACCTGCTCTGAATGGCTGAGCTACCTCTGTCCCGCAGCGGCCGGCCCCTACGAGAGATAGCCTTCCAGGTGGCCCGGGAGGAGGGCGCCCTCCTGCTGGACTACTTCCGCCGCCCTCGGAAGGAGATAGGGGTGACGGCCAAGGGCCGGGGCAACCTGGTCACCGAGGCCGACCTGCAAGGGGAGAAGCTCATCCTGGAGCGGCTGGGTGCCGAGTTCCCCGGCTGGCAGGTGACGGCCGAGGAGTCCACCCCTGTGGTGAACGACTCCCCCTATACCTGGATAGTGGACCCCCTGGACGGCACCAACAACTTCTCTTTCGGCATCCCCTTTTTCTCCGTCACCCTGGCGGCCCTGCGCCACGGGGAGGTGGAGTTCGGCCTGGTGTATGACCCGCTGCGGGAGGAGATGTTCTGGGCCGAGCGGGGGGAGGGTGCCCACCTCAACGGAATGGCGCTGGCGGCCTCCGGCAAAGACCGGCTCCAGGACTCCCTGGTGGGCCTGGATATGGGCTACGACGACGCCCGGGGGGCAGAGATGCTGGACTTCCTGCGGCAGCTATGGCCCGGCGTATTCAGCTTCCGCATCCTGGGCTCGGGGGCACTGGCACTGGCCTATGTGGCGACAGGCCGTCTGGATGTTTACATGCACCGCCGCCTATACCCGTGGGACATCGCCGGGGGCACCCTGCTGGTGAGGGAGGCGGGCGGGGTGGTCACCGACTGGCAAGGCCAGCCCCCCACCATCCACACCAATCAGGTGGTGGCCGCCGGCCCCGCCATCCACGCCCAGCTGCTGAGCCACATGTCCCGTCTCACCGCCACATAGGACTGGAGGAGCATGGGCACCCTCTACCTGGTGGCCACCCCCATAGGCAACCTGGAGGACATCAGCCTCCGGGCACTCCGTGTGCTCAAAGAGGTCAGCCTCATCGCCGCCGAGGACACCCGGCGCACCCGCAATCTCCTCACCTACTACGACATCCACACCCCGGTTACCAGCTACCACGAGCACAACAAGCGGACCAAGTTGGGCTACCTGCTGCGGCGGCTGGCGGGGGGGGATGTGGCCGTGGTCTCCGAGGCGGGCACACCGGGGATGAGCGACCCTGGCTACGAGTTGGTGGCTGCCTGCGTGGAGCGGGGGGTAGCGGTGGTGGCCGTGCCCGGGGCCTCGGTGGTGCCGGCGGCGGTGGTGGTCTCCGGCCTGCCCCCCACCCGCTTCCTGTTCCTGGGCTTCCTTCCTCGCAAGGAGGGGGAGCGGAAGCGGCTGCTGCAGGAGGTGGCCCCCCTGCCCTACACCCTGGTGGCCCTGGAGGCCCCCCACCGGCTGAGACGCAGCCTGGAGGCCATAAGGGAGGTGCTGGGGGAGCGGCGGCTGGCCCTGTGCCGGGAGCTTACCAAGTTCCATGAGGAGATATTCCGGGGCACCCCCTCCACCGCCCTGGTGCGCTTCACCCAGCCCCGGGGGGAGTTCACCCTGGTCATAGCGGGCGCTCCGGGGGAGCAAGCCGACCCGGCGGCGGCAATGAAGGAGCTGCGCCGCCTCAAGGCCCAGGGGCTCACCGCCCGGGACGCCCTATCCGAGCTCTCCGGCGTCTGGGGCCTCTCCCGCCGGGAGCTCTACCGGCTGTGGCTCAAGCTCAAGCCTTGACGGTTACGTCCAGGACTTTGGCCGGAGCGGTGCCCACCCGGAAGCGGTGGTGGGCCTGTGGGGGGATAAAGTAGCCGTCACCGGCCCCCAGCCGCTTCCCCTCCCCGGCGATGTCCATCTCCATCTCGCCCTCCAGCACCAGCCCGCACTGCTCCCCGGGGTGGGCGTGGCCGGGGTCCTCAAAGCCGGGGGCGATTTCCATCACCGCCAGCACTGCCTTCTCCCCCAGCACAGCGTAGCTGCGGATGCCGGGTCGGAACTCCTGGAGGTCCACCTGCCGCCAGTTAAAGAATCCCATGGGCCGCCTCCTGCCCTTTTGGCCCTATTATACTGGTGGGCGAGCTGCCCCACCACCCCTCGCCTGGGATGGGCGGAGCAAGCACCGCCCCGAATTGCCCTCGCATCCCCAGGGGGGCCTGGGGGGCTTCGCCCCCCAGATATATTTCTCGGGTGGGCGGGAATGAAAATGCTTGCTAAGCGGCCCCAACCCCCTGCGGTGGGCTTGCGGGGAGCGGTATGGTACAATGGGGGCTTGAAAGGCAGGGTATGGAGCATATCCTCATAGCGGTGGCCTGGCCCTATGCCAACGGCCCCCTGCACCTGGGCCACATTGCCGGGGCCTATCTGCCGCCGGATATATTCGCCCGCTACCACCGGGCCAAGGGCAACCGGGTGCTCATGGTCTCCGGCAGCGATGCCCACGGCACCCCCATCACCATCCGGGCGGAACAGGAGGGGGTCTCCCCCGCCCAGGTGGTGGAGCGCTACCACCGCCAGTTCCTGGAGTGCTGGCAGAAGCTGGGCATATCCTTTGACCTGTTTACCTCCACCGATACCCCCAACCACGCCCGGGTGTCGCAGGACATCTTCCTCACCCTGCTCAACAAGGGCTACATCTACCTTAATAGCGTGCCCCAGCACTACTGCCCCAACTGCAAACGCTTCCTGCCCGACCGCTATGTGGAGGGCACCTGCCCCCTGTGCGGCTCTACGGGGGCGAGGGGGGACCAGTGCGATAGCTGCGGCAAGCCGCTCAACTCCACGGAGCTCGGCGACCCCCACTGCCGGCTGTGTGGCACCACGCCAGAGATAAGGGAGTCGGAGCACTTCTTCCTCCGCCTCAACGCCTTCCAGGAGCAGCTCCACACCTGGATACAGGCCCAGGGCCACTGGAGGCCCAATGTGCTCAACTTCAGCCTGCGCTACCTGGAGGAGGGGCTGCGGGACCGGGCCATCACCCGGGACATAAGCTGGGGAATACCCCTGCCTGTGGAGGGCTATGAGGGCAAGCGGCTCTATGTGTGGTTTGAGGCCGTCATCGGCTATCTATCGGCCAGCATAGAGTGGGCGGGGGGCGACGAGAGCAAGTGGCGCCCCTTCTGGAGCGGGGAGGCCAGGGGGTACTACTTCATCGGCAAGGACAATATCCCCTTCCACACCCTCATCTGGCCCGCCATGCTCATGGGCTACGGCGGCCTGAAGCTGCCTTACGATGTCCCCGCCAACGAGTTCCTCACCATCCAGGGCCGCCAGCTCTCCACCAGCCGCAACTGGGCGGTGTGGCTGCCGGACTACCTGGAACGCTACGACCCCGACCCCCTGCGCTACTACCTCTCCGCCAACATGCCGGAGAACGCCGATACCGATTTCTCGTGGCAGGGGTTCTACCGGCGCAACAACGACGAGCTGGTGGCTACCTACGGCAACCTGGTGCACCGGGTGCTCACCTTCGTCCACCGCCACTATGGGGGGGAGGTGCCCCACCCGGGCCAGGTAAACGGGGAGGGCCAGGCCCTGCTGGACAAGGCAGAAGCCTCCCTGCACACCGTGGACCGGCTGCTGGCGGCCTGCCACTTCCGGGAGGCCCTGCGCACCGCCATGTCCCTGGCCCAGGAGGGCAACCGCTACCTGGAGGCCCGGGCACCGTGGAAATCCGTGGAGACCGACCGGGAGGGGACCGGCACCACCCTGTATGTGGCCATGAGTGTCATCTCCTGCCTCAAGACCATCCTCTATCCCTACCTCCCCTTCAGCTCCGCCCGGCTGCACGGGTTCCTGGGGCTGGAGGGCACGGCGGAGACCGCCCCCTTTGAGTGGCAGCGGCCTGCTCCCGGCCGGGCGCTACCACCCCCCTCCCCCCTGTTCAGCAAGCTGGAGGGGAAGGATGCGGAGGCCGAGGTGGCCCGCCTGGGAGCGCCCTCGTGACCATGGGTGTGGAGCTCTCCGCCATCTACGGGCCGGTGCGGGAGGGCATGGCGCAGGTGGAGGGCATCTTCCGGGAGCTGCGGGGCCGGGTCCGGCCAGACATGCTGCCCGTGCTGGACCATA